>JABDHF010000146.1 GCA_013285595.1 Bacteroidota bacterium | reverse complement strand
AATGGAGGGGTTATACACCGTAATTGTGCCGTAAAACAAATAGTAGGTGCCGGAGCAAAAGCAGATTATGTACTGCTTGAAAATGGACAAAAAAATAACGAGCAAGTACTTTATCTCGAACCTGCACCCAGCACAGACTGTGGCAATTACTGAGAGTGACGTATTGCGCAAACCTTATCGCTGGCGGCTAAGCACGCTGGAGAATACTGTTGGGACATTTCTTTTAAATATTGTATTGAAGAAAGATACTTTCCCTTACCTGAATTAGAACTACTATTATCACGACACTGCGAATGCATGGAAAGGCGTTGACTATACGGATGAAAACTGGCCGCTTACTTATGCGCTGTTCGCCAATGCTTCTTCGAAGCACAAGGAGTATACCGATAGCCTTACCATAATGACTTACATGCGGTATGCAGATGTGGCTAAATGGAAAGGCACTTTTAATACCGACTCTCAGCCACATGACCGGGGCGAAGATTACGAGGCATTTAAACAAGAAAAAGGCGGAGCGGTTGCTGGATGTGGTGGAGAAGAAGTTTCCATCTATTCGCGAGTGTATACAGTCGTATTATGTGGCTACTCCCCTATCCTACCGCGACTACCAGGGCAGCAGTGATGGGAGTATGTATGGGATAGAAAAAGATTATCGCAATTCGGTAAAAAACGTTTATCCCGCCTAAAACACGGCTGCCGAATTTACTGTTGACCGGTCAGAATCTGAATGTACATGGAGTGCTGGGGGTTACTATTAGTGCGGTGATGACTTGTGGGGAATTGGTGGATATGGAGATGTTATTAGAAAAAATAAAAAAGTCATGACTAAAAAATATCTTACTGACCTAACGTACAGTGTTATTGGCGCTGCAATTGAAGTGCATAAATCTTTAGGGCCAGGTTTATTGGAAAGCGCATATCAAAAATGCATGAAGCAGGAATTATTCTTACGCAAAATAAATTACCCTTCTGAGCTGTTAGTGCCTATATATTACAAAGGCATCAGCATAGATACAGAGTTAAGATGTGATATTTTTGTAGAGAATTGCCTTGTAGTTGAATTAAAAGCAATTGAAGCTGTTGCACCAGTGCATGATGCACAGGTACTCACTTATATGAAGCTATTAAATGCGCCTAAGGGAATTCTAATTAATTTCAATTGTGTCAATCTTTTTAAAGAAGGTCAAAAAACTTTTGTAAGTGAATCGTTTAGAGGATTACCAGATGAATGACTATGTGAATTTCTATGTTTCTTATGTGCCTATGTGGTTAGAATGCGTGTTGTCTGGCTAACCACATAGGCACAATAGGGCACATACAGAAACACATAGACCCACCAATTAGTACTTTCCATAAACTACAATATTTACTATTTTCGCCTACAATATTATAAACCAAACACGATGAATAATTTCCCATTTACACTTGAAGAAGCGACTGATATTGCAGAGGATTTTGAGGATCTTATAGATACCGATTATGCTGTGGGCAATTCGCAGGTATTTGAGGTGAATAATGTTTTGGTTTGCCCTTATGAGGATGACGATAAAGTGAAATTTGCTGCATACTACCATGATACCAAGGACGCACAAGTTGCTATAAAGTCATACATGGGCAATGAATACGATGTTATTGTATTTGCCTACAATATTGATGATCTTACCAATTATAGCTATACCGATATCAGGACTTTTACCAGCGAGAGAGGAATCAGCTATACTTTTCCAGGGGAGGACTAAATATGTTAAAAAAGATGGGCGTTTTTAGCAGGTGGCATACCTTTCTTATATTTGCATTCATTTCGCAATGCATTTTTAATTTACATATTTAAGGTTTGGAACAAAAGAAAAGAAGCTTCGGGCGCAGGCTGTTGCGTATAGTGCTGTATTGTTTTGGCGTGCTGCTTTTGTTGATCGTGGGGTTGTCGGTTTATGTGGTGAGTGTATCGCATATTAATCCGCCAAAGATCGCTGACACCAGCGCTCTGCAGCTGCAGCGCACGCATATAGATAGCAACTGCTATACGCTTGGCAATAACTGGTTTCGCAAAAGTAAGTCGGGGTTGTATGAGCTTTATGTAGAAGGCGCGCCATTTGAGCGCGGTGTTATTTATGGCAAGCTTACGAGCGAATTGGTAAAGCGGCAGGAAGATAATTTTACTGCGCAGTTCCAGAAAATGATCCCGTCTAATATTTACTTGCATTTTCTTAAATATTTCATTGGGTGGTTTAACCGGAACCTTGCGGATAATGTGCCAGAAGAATTTAAGGATGAGATCTATGGTGTATCGTTCTCGGCATCGGATGATTATGGGTATATAGGCACCAAGTATGAGCGGCTGATGAACTACCATGCAGCGCACGACATAGGCCATGCGCTGCAAAGTATGGCGCTGGTGGGCTGTACCTCTTTTGCTACGTGGGATAAACGCTCTGCAGACAGTACGCTTATAGTAGGGCGTAATTTTGATTTTTATGTGGGCGATAAGTTTGCTGAGGATAAGATTGTC
>JABDHF010000145.1:908-2566 GCA_013285595.1 Bacteroidota bacterium | reverse complement strand
AAATGGTAAATATGCAATTTTAACTGTTTATCGCCCGGTATATATTTCTGGCTTTAACGACGAACTTCCTTTCTCCCTTATCATCAACGATACCCTGAGGCTGCAAATTAGCGGCAACACAAAATACATCATAAAGATCGGTAAGGATTGCGATGTCAAAATAGCAACGGAAGATAAGAGTATTGTGCAACACTTAAACGTGAAGCGCAACAACTATTATTATGTTCGGACATTGCGTAATTTCCCCGGTTCAGGTAAAGAATTGAAAATAGGCGACATGGTCAAGCGCATGCACACGTACGATCCATACTTCGAGATCATAGACGGTGTGCAGGGCGACCTTGAAAGCAGCCTTGTAAACAAGATAACTATCTTATCAAAGAAGATACAATAGCATAGCGGCGCTCATTACCACCATCAGCGCGTCTTCAAACAGTGTCACTTTACTCAGCGGCAGCTTAATGATAGTGCCCAGGCACGCGCACTGAAAGTCAGTTTTCTTTACCAGGCTTTGAACCACACCTATAGTACTGATGCTCATTATAGCCAGCGCCACAATATTAGTTATCAATGGCTGGAAATTGGTGAGATAAGCCACACCCAGCAATAATTCGATGAACGGGTAAACATACCCATAGCCATAAAAGCGCTTTGCGATCACATCATAAGTGCTGTAGCCCTCAGCAAACCCTTTTATATTCAGCAGCTTAAAAAATGAAAATACCATAAAAAAACCTGCCATAAAATTTGCCATCCAGCCCATAATATTAAAGCTGCCTTTCGTAAATTGTACCAGTAGCGACACCCCTGCTATATACCCGAAAATAAGAAAAATAGGGTAGTACGAATTGCTTTCCACCGCTGCATCTGCACCTGGGCTTATCACATTCCTTGCTTCAGCTATTTTATATTTGCCTATGGCCTGCTGCAGCGTTTCTGTAGCTATGTGCTTATCCATGGTTACAGTGGCCTGTGGCGCATCCAGTTGCACTTCTGCCGACACCACTTGTTCCAGCTTTAGTAATTCACTTTTCACCTTAGCAACACAGTTGTTGCACGTCATTCCGGTAATGTTATAGGTATAGGTCATAAAGCCGTTATTTACATCACAAAGGTACACCCATTGGCAGCGGCTATTGTTACAGCATTTTGTGTAAGATTTACATCATCTTGTATTCACTCTATTGCACAGCAATAGCCCTCATCGTATATATACGAATAACCGTGCTGTTTAGCACATGAAAGGAATATTCCTCCTTAAGTGGAAAATCATCCGGGTGAAACCGGAAATTGGTAATGAAATACTGGCAGCTGTCTGGGTGCACAATCTTCAGCCTGTTCCTGTCTTCATCCTCCATCATGTCTATATTGTTCTGCATTATCTCCGGGTATATGGTAGATACCATTATGCTTTTCCTTGCATCATTTTCCAGCACATATTTCAGCGCCTGCAGGTTGCTCACACCCCAGTAATCCATCTCGTAGTTCTTGCGCAGGTACTCTTCGTCATGAGATACAAAGCTGTTGAAGTACACCTGCTGAAACGGGTGATTTTTTACCATAAACCATCCCGTAGCCACTACCTGCAATGCACATATTCCCTGCACAGCCAGCTTGTAATTCTTCCTGGCAAAAAAGTCCATTGCCATCAATCTATT
>JABDHF010000145.1:0-898 GCA_013285595.1 Bacteroidota bacterium | reverse complement strand
TCTATTTATGGCGTACAACGACATGAGGATAAACGATGGGTAAACAAAATACAAGTGCCGCCAGTCGTCGAATATCATAGAGTGCAAAACGATCACAGATAAGATGGGAACAACAAAACACAGCAGGTACAAAATGAAATTCCTTTCCGCGCTATTAATTATATGATCAATTGGTTTTCTTATAAATGCAATAGCTATTAAAACAAACCCCGCAAACCCCGTAAGCAGCCATAATTCAGGATTGGTGATTAAAAACCAGGTCGGAAAATAGGTCCACGGCAGCTTGGTGCTCAGCAGCTCTTTACCCGCCACCAATATGCTCACTACTATCAGGTTAAAGTGAGAAAATACTGTAAAATGAATAAGAAGCTGGCACCCTATTATCCCGGGATCATATTGTTTGTTTTTTTCCTGGTTATTACCTTGTTTACTTATAAAGATTACGGAGTGGCATGGGATGAGCCACTGCAAAGAGGCCCGGGATTGCTAAGCTATGAATATGCCTTTCATGGTAACCCTGAGTTATTTCTTAAACCTAATGATAGCCATGGGGCCGGCTTTGAGCTGCCGCTTATCATTTTAGAAAAAGGGTTTAACCTTACTGACAAAAGGGACATTTATATAATGCGCCATGTGGTGACTCACCTTTTATTCCTGATAAGTGCGCTGGCGCTGTATGTACTTGCTTACCGGTTGTTTAAAAATAAGTTTTTGGCATGCCTTGGTTTTGCTATGCTTATATGCGCGCCACGGCTTTATGCGCATTCCTATTTTAATAGTAAGGACATTCCCTTTCTTTCGATCTTCACCATTGCTCTTACTGTTTGCCAGGTTGCCTTTAGCAAAAAACGACCGTTGGCATTTCTCTTCCTGGGATTGTTATGTGGCTATGCTACGA
>JABDHF010000144.1 GCA_013285595.1 Bacteroidota bacterium | reverse complement strand
TCCAGAGTTTTGCGGGCGGCGGGTTATCTGGAGTTACCGGAGGTGGCGGCACTGTTACTTTCAGCACACTGGGGGCATTAGCGGCAATATTCTGAACATCCTTGTAATCGCTTGTATTTATCTTCAGCGCGGGGCGGAATGCGGCTACAATAGTGCCTACGGCAGCCGGTATCTCTGATGCTTTTGTAACCTGCAGAAAGTCGCCCATACAGGCATAGCTGGCTTTAAGCGTAGGGTCGTTTTCCAGGCTTACAATATATGGCTTGAAGTAAACTTTATTCTTTATCAGCTTCTTCATTACCTCGCATATATCTCCGCCACAGCTTTCGCCGCCATCGGTCAGGAGTATTATGCTATATACATTATGTACAGGGTCGCCCAGGTCGTGCTCGGCTGCCTGCTGAAGGGAATAGGCTAAAGGAGTTACGCCAAGAGGATGAATGTCTGCCAGGCGCAGTGCCATCTGCACACGGTTTTCTTTGGCGTAGGGCACTTCATTTTTTTGTATCGTAGCAGTTTTTTTCCTGTACGGTGCTCTGATGACCAAATACGCGTAACGAAAACTCAACCTGGCTGTTTACTGCATACACACTATCCATGATCTTCAGGATGATGTCATCTGCGGCCTTGTATTTTTCTTTACCGCCCGACCAGTTCTGAACCATGCTCGACGATTCATCGAGCAAAATAAGAACGCGTGATTGCACCCACTCGCCCTTTTGCAGCTGGGCGAAGGAACAATAAGCACAAAAAACACCCAATAAGATTAATATGGACCCCTTAAACCACATGAAGTGCGCTAAGGTAACAAACCTAGAGCAAA
Organism: Bacteroidota bacterium; assembly: GCA_013285595.1. Taxonomy (GTDB): domain Bacteria; phylum Bacteroidota; class Bacteroidia; order Chitinophagales; family Chitinophagaceae; genus Nemorincola. The sequence goes on along the minus strand of JABDHF010000144.1, from coordinate 1,811 downwards.
TGATTGAAACAGACCGTTAAAAGTTACACACAAATGAATAACAATGGCGTTACATAAATGAAGGGGGATGATATGGGTGGGACATTATGAACTTATTCCCTGTTATTTCAAAAAATGGGATCTATTAATTTTACCTGCCCTAGCTTTAATCAATATTATGCAGGATCCTATTTCTATTTTTTGGTTTCGACGCGATCTGCGGCTTGATGATAATGCCGGCCTGTATTATGCGCTACGCTCCAAAAAGCCCGTACTGCCCATATTTATTTTTGACACCAATATTCTTGACGGACTGGAGGAGAAACGCGATAAAAGGGTGCACTTTATACATAGTGCATTAGAAGACATACAGGAAAAACTGGGAGCACTTGGTACCTCTCTATATGTGCTGTATGACAGCCCTATGGATAGCTTTAAAAAGCTTGCGGAAGAATATAATATCACCGGGGTTTTTACCAATCAGGATTATGAACCCTATGCTATGAAGCGAGATGGCGAGATAAGAGAATTTTTAAGGAGTAAAAACATTGACTTGCATACCTACAAAGACCTGGTGATCTTTGAAAAAGATGAGATATTGAAGGATAACAAAGAACCTTATACTGTATACACTCCGTATAGCCGGCGATGGAAGGAAAGGCTCAATGAGTTTTACCTAAAGCCATACCCTACGCATAAATATTCCAGGAATTTTTTGCAGCTGGCACCTAAACCAGTGCCTTCGCTGGCTGATATTGGCTTCAAAGAAGCTCCGCCAGGTACGGTATCTGCTTTGCTAAATGAAGAGATCGCCAGGCACTATAATGAAACGCGCGACTACCCTGCTATAAATGGTACAACACGGCTTAGTGTGCATCTGCGCTTTGGGACTGTGAGTATACGGCAGCTTGCCCAAAAAGCGAAGGAGCTGAATGAAACGCTGCTGAACGAACTGATATGGCGGGATTTTTACCAGATGGTATTGTGGAAATTTCCACATGTGGTGAATGGAGCTTTCAAAAAAGAGTATGACAATATTGTGTGGCGGAATAATGAACGGGAATTCGAGCTGTGGTGCAATGGGCAAACCGGGTACCCGATTGTAGATGCCGGTATGCGGGAGCTTAATGAAACCGGGTATATGCACAACAGGGTACGAATGATAGTAGCCAGCTTCCTTACTAAGGATCTGCTTATTGACTGGCGGTGGGGAGAAGCTTACTTTGCTGAGAAACTGCTAGACTACGACCTGGCGGCAAATAATGGTGGCTGGCAATGGGCTGCGGGAACAGGCTGCGATGCGGCGCCCTACTTCAGGATATTTAACCCACGGCTGCAGACGGAGAAATTTGACCCTGAGCTGAAGTATGTGAGTAAATGGGTGCCAGAATATGGGGAGGTAACCTACACTAAACCGATAGTAGACCACAGTGCAGCGAGAGATCGCTGCCTGGCTGCTTATAAGAAAGCTCTGAATAAGGGATAAGCAAGGGTGCTCCGGCGACTTTATCCTTCTCTAAACCAATTGCCAGAATGAAACTCACGTTAGGGCTGAGGCTTTTAAAAAGGGGAGGAACCCTTGCATTTCTGGTTGCTTTATCTGCTACGAAAAAGCGATAAAAAAACGATGTACATGAAGTTCATGCACATCGTTTCACTATTGTTGTTTATCCATTCTTAATGATATATTACCTGCATTCCGAGGCGGAGGGCGATATCACGCTCCAGCTGGGCGCCGCGGCTTTCCTGCCAGTCGGGCAGCATGTGCACTTCGTCGCACTCCAGCATTAGTTTTATATCGTTTCGTACCGCATCGTCCCATGCGCGGCTGT
>JABDHF010000143.1 GCA_013285595.1 Bacteroidota bacterium | reverse complement strand
TGCCGGTCATCCCATACAGTATACAACAGCCACAACACATGAAATAACGCCACCAGCGGAAACAATAGGGGTGGCTTGCGCACTATATCAGTCAGTAATTCTTTGAAGCTGCGCAATTAAGTCAAAAGTTAAAAGTTAAAACCAAAAAGTTTAGCGGTGTTACCCTTTGCTAAACGCATTGAGTATATCGTATTTGGTGAGTATGGAGTACTGCCCGCTCTCATCGCGCGTCAGCACCGCACCGTTGTCTTTGTTTATGTAGTGGGTAAGGCGCTCCAGCGGTGTATCCAGATCTACCACAGGTATAGGCTTATCCATCACATCGGCCACCAGCATATCGCGCACATCAGGCTCTTCTATCAATCTTTTAAACAGGCTGCCCTGCGATACGCTGCCGGTAAGCTCCAGGTCCATCATCACCGGTATATGTTCTATATCGTATTTCTTCATCAGGCTCAGCGCATCTATTACCTTGCTGTTCTCGTCGATAGTTACCAGCCTCCTGCGGCCCAGGCCACCTATCAGGTCGCGTACCGTATCTACTTGCAGGAAACCACGATCCAGCATCCACTCATCATTATATACTTTAGCCACATACCTGCTGCCATGGTCGTGAAAGATCACCACAACCAGGTCATCCTTCTTCAGTTTGTCTTTCAACTGGCGTAACCCCGCCACCACAGACCCCGCAGAATAGCCCACAAATATTCCTTCCTCACGGGTAATACGGCGTGCCATCAGCGCACCGTCCTTATCCGTCACTTTCTCAAACAGGTCAAGCGCATCCCGGTCGTAATTCTCCGGCAAAAAATCTTCACCAAATCCTTCTGATATATAAGGGTGTACTTCGCCCATATCCAGCTCTCCTGTATCAAACCACTTTTTCAGCAAACTCCCATAGGTATCTATAGCCCAAACTTGTACGTTTGGGTTTTGCTCTTTCAGGTATTTTCCTGTGCCAACTATAGTGCCACCAGTACCTGCTGCTACCACGAGGTGTGTTACCTTCCCTTCAGTTTGTGCCCATATTTCAGGGCCTGTTTGCTCATAGTGTGCCTGCCTGTTGGCAAGGTTATCATATTGGTTTACGTACCATGAATTAGGTATTTCGCGCTGCAGGCGGCGTGCCACCTGGTAGTAGCTGCGCGGGTCTTCCGGGTCTACATTGGTAGGGCATACGATCACTTCTGCACCATGCGCTTTCAGTATATCGGCCTTTTCCTTGCTCTGCTTATCAGTAGTGGCAAAGATGCACTTGTAGCCCTTAATGATAGCCGCCATTGCAAGGCCCATCCCGGTATTACCGCTGGTACCTTCTATTATAGTGCCGCCTGGTTTTATCTTGCCTTCACGCTCTGCTACCTCCAGCATTTTCAGTGCCATACGGTCTTTAATGCTATTGCCGGGATTAAAGGTTTCCACCTTGGCATACACCTTGCACGGCAGGTCTGCCACCACGCGGTTCAGGCGCACTAAAGGGGTATTTCCTATTGTCTTGAGTATATTGTCATAAACGCGGTCAGGCATACGATATCAGTTTAATTTCTGTGGCGAAGGTAAGATATGGGAATTGGAATTTTAAGCCCTGTTCAGAGAACATTGAGTTTCAGCAAAAAAAGTTGCAGGAGAGGTATCTTTTATTAATAATAATCAGATGCCAACATTCTCAACCTCTTTTAAAATGTGCGGGACTATATACTTACTTAGCGATTGAGCCGTTACCAATTCTACCTTTCTGCCAAATAGGTTTTCGAGAAAAAAAGAAAGGTCCATAAAGTTGTCAAAGGTCTTTTGTTTGGGATCGAATTCTACAAGCAGGTCAATGTCGCTGCTGTCGTTCGCGGTATTTCTCACAAACGAGCCAAATAAGCCAAGGGAAGTAACGCCATAGTTCTTTATTTCTTTACTATGATGTCTTAGCTTATTTAATAAAATATATTTATTTATGGCTTGTTCCATAGCGCAAAACTAAGATTAATTCATTAAAATATTATTAAATAAGGTGGCCTTCAATCTTAACGTGCTACTTCTTATCACACTTCTCTATCATCTTATGTATCTTATTTTCCTCCTGCTTCGTAGCTATTACCTTGGTAAGTGCAGTCTCATAATATGCCTTTGCCTGCATTTTATCCCCATGCTTAAACTCATAATCACCGGCCAGCACATAAGTATGATAAAAGTTAGGATTAGACTTTATCAGCAATGGCACATCTATTTGCTGCCCATCCATCATTTGCTGCTTTAGCTGCCGGTATACCAGGAAGTCTTTAAACTCATTGGTCTGCATAAAAACATCAGGCGCTATATTCAGCGCGCTATCGCACACCTCTACATCTTTTTGCAAACCGTGCATGGCGAATATCTTATTAAGGTCATAAGCCACATATTGCCCCAGTTGCCATGGCGCGGTAGATACCCATACCAGCCTTTTCTGCGGCTCAAATACTATAGAATGGTGCGCTATAAACTGATTTACGGCCTTTTCATTACCCACACCTATATCAGCATTGTGCAGGCCATAACGGTCGCGTAATATATCCACGGTTTTCTGAACAGTATTGACGCTATCCGCACCCAGCAACTCATTCAGCCGCTCATACCTATATTCCGACGCGCTTTCTTTTATCTGCTGCTCGTTCGATGC
>JABDHF010000142.1 GCA_013285595.1 Bacteroidota bacterium | reverse complement strand
GAGGCGCCGGAAGATGGGGATGAAGGTGACACATATAATGATCATGGCTATGGGCAAGCCAAAGTAGTATTGCACAAAGCGCATACCATCTGTATATGCCTGGCCGGGGGCGGATAAGAAAGTGATGGCACTGGCTTGTGTAGCCATTATGCCCAGCATTACCACGTACCAGGGCATCTGCTTATCTGCCAGCAGGTATGACTGAGCGCCAGACTGCCCACGGCCTTTGTAGATGCCATAGGCGATCATGGACGCGAGGGTGACTAATAATACGATCCAGTCGAGGGTGCTCATTTCCAGTAACAGGTGAACCAGTAATACAATATTATCTGCAACACAAGTATCACTACGAGTGCTATGTACCACCTATGCCAATGCTGTTTTCCGGAAATGCTCATTTATGTAAAGGGTGTTTGCGGCACAATATAGGAATAGTGCTTATACTACCTTAACGGGTGCATGTTAAAGTAATGAAAAGGTTATTTATGGCGCCCACAAAACTGTAGCAAAACTATAGGGGCCGGATTGCGGGTCGCCGCCCTGATCGGGGTAGAAAATGTAGCATATGTTGTCTGTGCTGTAGTAATAATCTATCTCGCGCCAGCTATATTGGGAAATGTAATAACGGAAGTAGTATATATGGTTTACGTTGTCCGTGTTGTAACAGTCCAAGACATCGCCCTTTACTGTGATTGAAATATTGCTGTTTACTGCAATGCTAAACTGGTCTGTGAGGGTTGAGATGGTATCCCTGGCAGATGGGGCCTGAAAATGGGCGATCACGTAGCCATGCCAATTCTTCATTCCAGCTATTCCCGACACTATAGAAGCCTCGGGAACGGCAGCTATGTAAATTTTTTTACTAACTGATTTAGATGACTGATTATTAATTACTAGCGATACCTTAAAAGAATCAATACTTGAGTATACATGCGTAGGTGTTGCTTGTGTAGATGTAGTGCCATCGCCGAAATTCCATAAATACGAACTGCCTGCCGGGGCGGTGCTTTGAAACGATACGCTGTAGCCAACCAATGTATTTCCGGTAACCGTGAAGTCGTATGATACGGTAGTTGGTGCCGTGTCTTTATTCTTTTTATGACAGCCTTGCAAACCAACAGCAGCGCAATATAAAACTGCAACCGTGGCAATCAGCCTAATAAAAGAAATGAGCCTCATATTATTTACTTACACTAATTATTTACCTACACTGAGCATGTTCATCATCAGGCGGATGGCGCCGGTATTGCCAGCGGGCAACTGCCTGGAGAATGAAAGCGCTGTATAAATATAATTACCCCTTCCCACTTTTGCATACAGGGTGCTGCCACTAAGTGGCTGCTCGCCTGCGTCGTTCATCTGGAAGAGCGGCTTATACTTGTCATCCCACTTTGAAGTGAAGTATAGCCCACGCTCTTGCACCCATCCTTTGAAATCATTGTCGGTGATCTTATTAGGATAATTCAACAACCTTGCTGCAGGGTCAACAAAGGTGATCTTTGCATCTTCCTCAGTTACCCGGTCGCTGGTTAGCGTAAACGGATATGGGCCGATCTTTGTTGTAGAGAGATCCTGCAGTGTGTTGTACTGCATGATGAGCGTGCCGCCGTTCTCTGCGTATTTGAATAATACCGGTAACCAATAGGCCATTTTCTTTTCTACGTTTACCGCGCGGATGCCTGTAATAATTGCATCATATTTTTTCAGCTTATCGGCACTGGACAAGTCACTTTCTTTAAGGATGTCTACCTGAAGTCCGGCCTGACGTAAGAAATTGGGAACCAGATCGCCAGCGCCTTCTATATAACCTATCCGTTTAGCCGTACACTTCCATTCCGGGTGCAGCACTTTTGCCGTGGGAGCGGTAAAATACTGGAGCGTAGGAATATGATTGTATTGGATGAGGTGCTGTGACAAATTGTAGGCCTGGCCATCGACCGTTAACTCTGCACTCAGGTCGAAATCTGCAATTCCAAGCGCTTTAACCTGCGGTGCGGGTATATTTATAGTAAGCAACGTATCGGTACCGGAATCGATATTCAGGCCTTTTATTGAAGTGATGGGCGATCTGCCGCCTGAAATGACCAGGACGCCATTACGAATGTCTTTATAGGTATGTATGCGTACATCTGCCTGTACTGAACCATCGGGGCGGGTAACAAGGAGATTTGTGTTGAAGGCTAGTGTAGCGCCGGGCACTATGCGTAATTGCTCGACAATATCACCCTTAACAGGGTCAAGTCTTTTATAAGATAAGGGTACATCTACTTTAAAATCCTGGCCGCCTATATTTAACACCAATTCTGTATTGAGCTCATTTTGCGTTTCCGGCCAGCCCACCTGGTTTTGATTTGGTATGGTAAATAGTCCTTCGCGGTGCGGCTTTGACAGCCAGTAAGGTTGTGTGAGCGGTGCCGCCGATGATATGGAGACCGGGTTTTCTATAGTTACCAGCGTATCTACATTTATGTTCATGTTTATCTGTTTGGTCAATGGCTCTATCTGCGACTGGGCATCCCAGTAAATTGTTTTCAGATATACAGGCATTTGAGCCCTGGCTATGACATGCAGCGTAAACGGCAGGCTGGCACCGCCTACTGCCTGCGGCTGCCTGGTAAACATTTCGGCCATAAAGCCGCTGCAATCGAGG
>JABDHF010000141.1 GCA_013285595.1 Bacteroidota bacterium | reverse complement strand
TCGCAGGCCTTCGGAATAAAGGATTTCTGATTTATTCAATAACAACCGAAACTCCCGGCATAAGCGATACACAGGTCATCGAAATAGCCGTGGCAAAACAAGGATATATTATTACTGAGGATAAAGACTTTGGGGATGAACTCGTGTATAGAAAAACTCATCGTATCGGAAGTATGCTTCTTCGCATAGTAGATATGCCTATTGAGTCAAGAATTAAGCTAGTGATTGTGACTTTTGGGGATCATGCTGTAGATTTGAAAAATTGCTTTTCAGTATTGACTTCAAAAAAGTTAAGGATCAGAAAGTATACCTTATAATAGAAGTATATCAAAACTTTTTTGGAAATAAATTAGGGCTACTCTTAAATAAGTCACTTCTCTACATTATCTATTTTTCGATTTTGACCTTTTACTTTTGGCTTTTTTGCAATACCTTTGCACCCAAATTCAAAAATAAATCAATATATGCCTTCAACAAAGATCCAGGAGCTACTGGGCGACAAAGCCGAATATTATTTAGGCCACACCAGCAAAACTATTGACAAATCAACGATCCATACCCCCTCTCCTACCCATCTTGATGATGTGTGGACACAATCTAACCGCAACATACAAACCCTTCGCAGCATTGGTACTTTGATGAACCATGGCCGCCTTTCTGGTACTGGTTATGTATCTATATTACCTGTAGACCAGGGAATAGAGCATAGTGGTGGTGCATCATTTGCCCCCAATCCCATTTACTTCGATCCTGAAAATATTGTGAAGCTGGCTATTGAAGGTGGCTGTAATGCAGTTGCTTCTACCTATGGCGTTCTTGGCGCTGTAGCACGTAAATATGCCCACAAAATACCGTTCATTGTAAAGGTGAATCACAATGAATTCCTTACCTATCCTAATAAGTTCGACCAGATCATGTTCGGCACTATTAAGGATGCATGGAATATGGGCGCTACAGCCATAGGCGCTACCATCTATTACGGCTCTGACGAAAGCGCACGCCAGATAGTAGAGGTGGCTAAAGCATTTGAATATGCACATGAGCTGGGTATGGCTACAGTACTGTGGTGCTACCTGCGCAACAGCGGATTCAAAAAAGATGGTATCGATTACCATACTGCAGCAGACCTTACAGGCCAGGCAAACCACCTGGGTGTAACTATACAGGCAGATATCATCAAGCAGAAATTACCTACAAACAATGGCGGTTATAATGCTATCAACTTTGGTAAAACGAGCAAGCTGGTTTATGACAAGCTGACTACAGATCATCCTATCGACCTTTGCCGCTACCAGGTAGCTAATTGCTACATGGGCCGTGTAGGTTTGATCAACTCAGGTGGTGAGTCTAAAGGCGCTACCGATCTCGCAGAAGCAGTAACTACCGCAGTAGTGAACAAGCGCGCTGGCGGTATGGGCCTTATCAGCGGTCGTAAAGCTTTCCAGAAACCAATGAAGGATGGTGTGGAACTGCTGAACACGATACAGGATGTATATAATGATGCATCTATTACTATAGCGTAATTAAGGCGAAATTTACAGGTTATGTATAAAAGCGAAAGCCGCCAATTGGCGGCTTTCGCTTTTATACTTTTATTGGCCGGGAGGTGGTCCTCCTCCTCCTGGGCCACCTGGCCCTCCGGGCCCGCGACCTCTAAAGCCGCCGCCATCAGTACCTTCCGGCGCCGCAGGCATGGTCATGCCGCCTTTAAAGTTGCGGATGGTGTATGTAAGTTGCAGCATGAAGTACTGTTTCAGTACATTAGTGATATCGTTCTCTACATAAGTACCTGTCACAGTACGGGTAATGCTCTTATTCTGGTTCAGTATATCGAAAGCGCTGATACGGATCTCCAATGCCTGTTTCTTCAGCAGTTTATAACCCGCATATGCATTCCACAAGAAATAGCTTTGATCCCCCGTGCTGCTGAATGCTGTATAATAGTTGTGAGAGATATTGGTATTCAAAACAAAATGCTTCAGGAATATGTAGTTGATCTTAAAGCTGGCTACATGGCTGTAGTAGTTGTTGCTGGTCTGTGTCTTTATGGTATTCTCAATAATGTTGTAGTTACCAGAGTATGATAAAGTGAAATCAAGATTTTCGCTCACATTACTGCTGAGCACCACACCCAACGATGGTACATAGTCGCTGGAATAGTTGACTATATCCGGCCCAGCCACCTCATTAGTATCTACAGTATTGAGCACACCCGGAGACCGGGCATAAGAAAAACCTCCATTAAAATTAAGATTGCTTTTCAAAATATCCAGTGGCATGCCGTAGGTAAAGAAAGCTTTTGCATTGTAATAGCCACTAAGGTTTACCGGTATGGTTAGCTGGCTGCCTTGCGTCACCTTCAGGCGGCTGTCAGAATTAGCATTAGGCTCCTGGAAATATCCATCATTGGTAAATTGATAAGTCTTATTACCAATATAGTTATTGATATAGTTGCCATACATATATACAAAAAAGTTGCGGGCGGTTTTAGACTTAGTAAGCCCGTAGCGCACAATAACAGTATGCTCATAGTCCTGCCTCAGGTCTTTGTTGCCCGTATTCATCAGCAACGGGTTACTTACGTCTACCACATCCTGCAACTGGGTTATAGATGGCGCCGTAGTATTGGTGCGGTACATCACGCGCAGGTTACGGCCGTCTGAAAATTTGTAGTTAAAAAACATGATAGGCAATACATCCGTGAAGTTCTTTT
>JABDHF010000140.1 GCA_013285595.1 Bacteroidota bacterium | reverse complement strand
CCAGCATCTGCTGGTTGATGAATGCGGTTACATGGCCTTCTTCGCCCGTGCGCTTTAATAATATCCTGTCGCCTATCGAAAACTTCATAGTTATATCCCAAACAAAGAGCTCCTATTGTCGCTCTGCACGTTATTCATTGCACCTGCTAAAAAGGCTACCATTTTCTTCACCGCTTTGCCCCGGTGGCTTATCTCATTTTTCAGCGATAGCGGCAACTCGCCAAAGGTCTGGTCATAGCCATCAGGTATAAATATAGGGTCGTAGCCAAAACCGCCATCCCCTCTTTTCTCCCCTGCTATCACCCCTTCGCATATCCCTTCAAAATAATACACCTCGCCCTGCCATACCAGGCATATAACTGCTTTATAAAAGGCGCTCCTGTCGCTGGCATCGGTGAGTTCGGTTAGTACTTTTTGCAGGTTCTGCTCATCATCGCGCTCACCGCTGTAGTGGGCGCTATCTACTCCCGGCGCACCATGCAGGGCATTTACGCACAGCCCGCTATCATCGGCAAATACATTCTTCCCCGAGAACTTATGAATAATGGACGCCTTGGCCAGCGCATTCTCTTCAAAAGTATGGTACGGCTCAGGTATCTCCTCACTAAACCCAATATCCGCTAGCGACAGCAGTGATATACCGTGCACCAGTTGCCTTATCTCCAGTATTTTACCTGCATTGTTAGATGCAATAACCAGTTCCTGCATAGCGCGAAATTAACTTTTTGGGCGATAGGTTAAAAAGTTAATTGGTTAATTGGTTAAAAGGGCTCTTGCGAGTGGGTTAAAAAGTTAACGGGTTATGGTTCGATGGCACTTTCCAATAAATAGTAAAAGCAGGCAAACGCCTGCTTTTACTATTTGGGATTATCATTTATAAACAGATTAACCAATTAACTTTTTAACCAATTAACCCTTTAACCTTAACTCCATTGCTTGCTGGAGAACCTGTCGCTGACAACAAGCTCTTTGCTGCCCGGGGTGTATTTGTAAAAACCTTCGCCCGATTTTACGCCCAGGTAGCCTGCCTGTACCATGTTGGCAAGCAGTGTGGCCGGTGCATATTTCTGGTTGCCAAAGCCCATGTGCAGTACGTGCATGATGGAGTAGCAGGTATCGAGACCTATAAAGTCGGCCAGTTGCAGCGGGCCCATAGGATGCGCCATACCCAGCTTCATAATGGTATCTATTTCGGTAATGCCCGCTACGCCTTCCTGTAGCGCCAGCACTGCCTCATTGATCAGCGGCATGAGTATGCGGTTAGAGATAAAGCCTGGGTAGTCATTAACCACGCATGGCACTTTGCCCAGTATCTCGGTAAGCTTGTATATAGTCTGTGTTACTTCGCGGTCGGTGCCATAGCCATTGATGATCTCTACCAGCTTCATTACCGGCACAGGGTTCATAAAGTGCATACCTATTACTTTTCCCGGGCGCTTGGTAACAGAGGCTATGCGGGTAAGCGATATTGAAGAGGTGTTAGAAGCAAGGATACAATGCTCAGGGCAAAACTGATCGAGCTGGCGGAAGATGTTGAGCTTCAGCTCTATGTTCTCTGTTGCAGCTTCTACCACCAGATCGGCATCAGCTACGGCTGCTGCCATATCGGTATAAGTTTTAATGCGGCCCATTGCCTCATTCTTTGCGTCTTCAGTAAGGGACCCTTTGGATACCTGGCGATCCATGTTCTTACCTATCGTAGCCAACGCCTTATCAAGAGCTGGCTGCTGAATGTCCATCATGTGCACAGTAAACCCATTCTGTGCAAACACATGGCTGATGCCATTGCCCATAGTACCTGAGCCTATTATTGTAACTGTTTTAATATCCGTGGTTACCATTGCGCTTTGTGTTTTTAATGTAACTGTTTCTGTTTGTAACGACATAAGTTTGCGATGTTTCGTTTTTTTGAGCCGCCAAGGTACGGATTCCTTATCTCATCTTCAAAAAACAATGTTACTTAACAACGCTATACCAATCTGATATTTTTTAATAAAACGGCATCATTTTTGTTCGTATTTTGCCGGGGAAAACACGAATGACCTATGGCAAAAGTAAGCGCTATTAACTGGTTTGAAATACCTGTGGCCGATTTTGAACGCGCCAAGCTTTTTTACGAGACCATCTTTGATTTTACCATGAAGGAGCAGACCTGGGCCAATACCCGCATAGGCTACTTTGAGTGGGACCGGGAAGAAGACGGCCGCGGCGGCTCTATAGTATATGACCCGGAATTTTACCAGCCATCAGTAAATGGTACACTGGTATACCTGAACTGTGAACCATCGATACAGCAAGTGATAGACCGCGTGGTGCCGGCAGGTGGCAAAATATTGCAGAACAAGACGATAGTAGCAGCCACCTTCGACCTGGGCTACTGGGCGCTGATGCTGGATACCGAAGGCAACCGCATAGCGCTGCATGGGCTGGAATAATGTTAGTTAGTTTGTTGATTGGTTTATTAGTTGATTAGTCGTTTCGCAGCCTATTTTATTTATTGTGGTTTGCCAACACTATAGTGGTGTGCCAATCGTTGAATCACGCCGCCCACTAATAAACCAATCAACTGATAAACCAATCAACTAAACAATGAAGTTTCTTATAGTCGGGCTGGGAAATATTGGTGCGGAGTATGATGCTACGCGGCATAATATAGGCTTTGAAGTGGCCGATATGCTGGTGCTGAAGTATGGCGGCAACTACACGCTGGACCGCCATGCCTACGTGGCTGAGGTAAAAT
>JABDHF010000139.1 GCA_013285595.1 Bacteroidota bacterium | reverse complement strand
TGCAACGAGAAGAAATAATGGGGTTCTCCTCCCCAAAAACAACCCCCAAACCCGCTACAGGCAACACTTTCAATTTTCAGGGGCAATAACAATCTTTGCTCTGAAAACTACAGAAATTCCGACAGCTACAAAAAAACACAATAAAATATAAAATGTATAAATGAGATAAAGTCAGAGCAAGAAAATATACCGTAGTCCTCCCCAAAAATCGCCCTCAAAATCAATACAGTAGCGGCTCACAAATTTGAGGGCAAGGCAACGGAGTTGCTCTAAAAAAGAACAGTTATAAAACAAAATAAAATCAAATATTATGACCTAACAGGCATTTCAAAATAACGGGAAGCCCCTTTATGAGTTTGGGGTCATTACTCACCGTAGCTTTCGGCGCTACCTTTTCATTAGCCACATTCCTGTTTATCACTCCCGTAAAGATGAGTATCAGCACAGCTATACCCGCAATAATGCGGTAGATGCCAAATGCCCTGAAGGTGTGCTTCTGTATGTAGGTAACAAAAGTACGGATGGCGAGCAATGATACTATAAAGGAGATCAGGCAGCCGATGCCTAGCATGGCGTTGTTCGACGAATGAAAAACTTCGGGTGATTCTTTGTAGGTGTCCAGCAGTTCTTTTGCTGTGGCTGCTGCCATGGTGGGTACTGCAAGGAAGAAGGAGAATTCAACGGCTACCCGGCGGTCCAGCTTAGAGGCAAGGCCGCCTATAATGGTAGATGCGCTCCTGCTGAGGCCAGGGAACAGGATAGATAGCACCTGGAACAGCCCCACTTTTAGCGCCTGCGGGTAGGTAATATCCGCCTCATCGTGCGTCACCGGTTTTTTGAACCAGTTATCTACAAACAGTAACACTACCCCGCCGAGTAAGGTGACACAGGCTATAATGGTAACATCGCCCAGTATATGCTCAATATGCTTTTTTAACAGCGCACCAAAAACAAGGGCAGGTATCACCGCTACCACAAGCTTTATATAAAACGAAATGTGCTTGAAGTCTACAAACTTTTTCCAGTAGAGTATAAGCACTGCCATGATGGCGGCAAACTGGATAACGATATCAAACATATTGCTGAATGGATCTTTGGGGTCCATCTGCATTATGGCCTTGGTAAATTTTATATGGGCCGTAGAGGATATGGGTAAGAACTCCGTTACTCCTTCCACAATTGCTATTATTACTGATTGTAACCACGTCATACGCTAAGGGATGTTGATGTATTTATGCGTTTGCAAAGATAATTGCCATTGCGGATGTTGCTTTATATATTCTATCAGTAACGGGCTTATGCTTTCGCGCTTGCTCCATTCGGGCTGCAGGTATAGCTTGCAGCCGGGGGAAACCTTTGCGGCATAATCCTCTGCCCATTGAAGGTCGGACTTATGGTAAACTACAATTTTGAGCTCATTAGCCCGGTCCATATATTCATCGAGCGGGGCTTTGAACTTTTTGGGCGAGAGGGTGATCCAGTCAATAGCGCCGCTTAGCGGGTGTGCGCCAGACGTTTCTATATGCGCCTTAAAGCCTGCCTGGTGCAGTGCGTCGCACAAAGGGGTAAGATCGTGCATAGTGGGTTCGCCACCGGTTATTACGGCTATGCGGCCGTTATGCTTTGCCGCTATGCCTGCAATATCAGCGGTTGTCATTAACGGGTGCGCCGAAGCATCCCAGCTATCTTTTACATCGCACCACACGCAGCCCACATCGCAGCCGCCCAGCCTTATAAAGTAGGCAGCCTTACCGGTATGGTAGCCCTCGCCCTGCAGGGTATAGAAGTGCTCCATTACAGGGTAAGACACCGTATTTTCCAAAGTTTTTATCACGTAGTATTATTAACTGCCCACACTTACCTGCGCCTTTTGCTTTGCAGCAAGCAGGGTATTTTTCATTAGTCCGCAAATGGTCATTGGGCCTACACCTTTAGGTACCGGAGTTATGTAGCTACATAGCGGGGCAACGTTATCAAAGTCCACATCGCCTACCAGCCTCGACCCGCTTTTCTTGGTAGCATCGTCTATACGGTTGATGCCCACGTCTATCACTATAGCACCTTTCTTCACCATATCCGCAGTTACGAAGTAGGGCTTGCCTATGGCGGCAACTATAAGGTCGGCCTGTTGTACAATCTCTTTCAGTTTTTTGGTGCGGGAGTGGCAGAGGGTCACCGTGGCATTGCCCGGCGTAGTATTGCGGCTGAGCAATATGGTCATTGGTGTACCTACTATATTACTGCGGCCTATAACCACGCAGTGCAGGCCATCTATGTTAATGTTATAATGCTCCAGCATCAGCATAATGCCATAGGGTGTTGCTGGCAGGAAAGTAGGCTGGCCCAGCATCATTTTGCCCTGGGAGATGGGGTGAAAACCATCTACATCTTTTGCAGGGGAAATGGCGTTGATCACAGCGTCGGGTGATATATGGCGGGGAAGTGGTAGCTGAACTAATATGCCGTCCACTGCTTCATCGTCATTCAGCCTGTTCACCTCACTGATGAGGAATGCCTCGGTAATATCTTCGTTAAAACGTAGCAGCGTGGAGTCGAAGCCCAGGCTTTCGCAGCTTTTTACCTTGGAGCCTACATAAGCTTCGCTTGCAGGGTTATTACCTACCAGTATGGCGGCAAGATGGGGTTTTTTGCCACCCTGCGCCTGCCAGTCGATCACTTCCTGCTTTATCTGTTCTTTTATATGTGCTGATACAAGCGTACCATCAAGAATTTGCATGGCACAAAGATACATTTA
>JABDHF010000138.1:1721-2769 GCA_013285595.1 Bacteroidota bacterium | reverse complement strand
CGCCAAAGCCGCCACGCACCTTACCTGCCAACCCTACTGCCAAAAAAATAGATTACCGGGTAACTACAGAGGATAATAACGAAACAACGGTGGAGATCTATTTCACCAATGGCCATGGCAAATACTACACAACAATGCCCCAGGTATTAATAATAGATCCTTCTAACAAAGGCATTATAAAGAAATTTTACCGCACCGTAGATGCAAATGGCAACCCAGATCCCCAACCTGATATTCCACCAGGCATGTACGATCTTGCATTTACAGCTAAGCGAAACCTGGTGATCCATAATATAGATGTGCAGAAGAATAAGAAAAATAAGGTTACTGTTACGGTAAACATGACCAGTCTTAGCTTTGCATATATGGATGCCAGCTCAGATAAACTTTCAGACCGCCCGGTATCAGAATTTACTGCTATTGTTACCGAGCGAAATAAACCTCAGGGCAGGGTACAGAACCAGAAGTGCACCGATGCTATAGAATATGAGCCGGGCAACTATCATATAGAAATCAATACGTTCCCTAAAGAGATCCGCAACGTAGATCTTGACTTCGACGATGAATCTGTAATAAAAATAGCGCAGCCCGGTTTTGCAAAGTTTACGGCAGAAGCCAAGACCCGATATGTAACTCTTTATCAAAGACTTGGAGACAAGTTCCTGTCGTTCCATACACTTGATCTTAATGACCCGGCCAGCAAGCATCTGGCTATGCAGCCGGGAGAATACCAGGCTCATTATCAAAAAGGCCCGGGTCAGTCATCAGCTGCGGAGCAGGTAATTCCCTTTCTTGTAGCTGCCACTAAAGAAGTAGAAGTAATATTAAAGTAGCCCGAAACTTAGTTTATCGTGAATATTACCATCTCACACATTAATAATACGGCGCCACAATATCCACAGGTATTAACCCTGAGAGAAGAAATACTGCGAAAACCCCTCGGGCTTGTACTCACAAAAGAAGATTGCAGCCGCGATCACATAGATACTATTTTTATCGCTGAGCACGATGATAGGGTTATTGCCTGCCTGCTGCTTCACCACATAGA
>JABDHF010000138.1:0-1711 GCA_013285595.1 Bacteroidota bacterium | reverse complement strand
GCGCCATGGCTGTTTACGGCGAGTGGCAGGGCAAAGGCATAGGTGGTATGCTGGTTATAGCAGCCGAAAAATTCTCCACACAAAAGGGATATGGCAAAATGATCCTCCATGCCCGCAAAGTAGCTCTGGAGTTTTATAAAAGGTTGGGGTATGAAGCTTATGGTAGTGAATTTACAGAAGTGGGTATACCCCACTATATGATGGAGAAAAAATTGCTGTGATCGAAGTTTTTGAAGAGGGAAGGTTAATAAAATTGCCATTTTGTTTTATGCTATTTTTACAGATCATGTATAGAACATTGGTTATACTTTTTGGGCTTGTACTGTCGTTTCAGGTTGAGGGTCAGGTTTATCCTAAAGAAGGAAGTAAGCTCAATTATAGAATTATTGGCTTTTCTTTTCCCAAGATTGCAAAAGAACGGCAGTACACTATTCAAATTGCAAAAGGCACTTATAGCCGTCTTGATTCTTTTTCGAAAAACATTATACAAACCGAGCAATTAAAAGCCAACCGAAAAATAATTGAAGTTCCCGCATTGGGTTGCCAGTATACATGGTGTATCGTTTATACAGAGAACAAAGAGCAAGAGAGAAGTCAGTTATATCATTTTAGTACGCAAACATGTTCACGCGCTGATACCACAAAGTTCCACATTAGGATCCTGCAACCCGCAGCCGAAAAATATAAAGACAATTATGTATCGGTAGATGGGGGCGGTGTGCTCTATGATATGAAGGGCGTCCCGGTTTGGTTTATTCCAGACTCAAATGAATATGGTGGCTTTGTAGCCGACCTTAAGTTTACTGACGAAGGCACGATCACATTTATTTACAAAACGCCCTATGTAATAGATTATTGCGGCAATGTTTTGTGGAAGCCATTAAATACCCATGAAGTAAGCAGGGACACACTTCTGGGCGAAATGTATCATCATGAATTTACACGGCTTTCCAACGGCCACTACATGGCTTTGGGAACAAAAATACTTCCATGCAAACTAAGCACGAAAGATAGTAGCTATGAAGTTACCGGCCCCCGTTCCCCAAATGATGGTGTAGTAAACATAAGGTTTGGCACATTGATAGAGTACGACGAAAAAGGTGATGTGGTGTGGTCGTGGGTATCCTCGAAGTATCTGTTAAGCGCGGATTTAGCCTATTACGAAGCAAATATAGATTCTTTAAAAAGATTTGACCCGCATGAGAATGCATTTTTTTTTGATGAAAAAAATAAATGTATTTACCTCGGATTCAGAAATATGAACAGGATTATTAAGATCGCGTATCCGGGTGGAAATGTGTTAAGCGCCTACGGAGAAAACTATAAGCCCGGTGTACCGCAAATCGGGGCGAATCTATTTTGTAACCAGCATACAATAGGCCGCACAAAAGATGGATATTTATACATATTCGAAAACAATTCGTGCAGGATCAGGGACTCATTACCCACAGTTGTTTTATTACAGGAACCCGTATTGCCAGGCGATGGCTTAAAAAAAGTAAAAGAATATGAGTGTACTGTAGACGGACTTTATCCCCCGGGCTATCCCAAAATATTTGGTTCGGGAGGAAATGCAAAAGAGTTACCGGACGGATCTTTTTTTATTAACATGGGTTCCGAATACAGTAAATTGTTTATCGTTGATCGTTCAGGTGAGAAAGTGCAATGGAGCGCTTTAGCAGAAAGATTTATGGAAACCGACGAAAAATGG
>JABDHF010000137.1 GCA_013285595.1 Bacteroidota bacterium | reverse complement strand
CTAACAATTGCGTCCGGGAACTTTCCCCACTCCAATTCACCCCCTCCTAGATTGCGATCTTTTTCAAAACAAAGCAACAGACTCCTAACAATTCACCATTCCCCATTAGAAAAATCATTATCCACACCTGTTGATAATGATTTTCATGGGGCAGGGGATTAGGGGCTAATTTTGGTCATTACCAGGTTTGCTTACAGGCAAATGCTTGTAGGTGATTAAAAGGGAAACCGATGTAAGTCCGGTGCTATCCCCGTAGCTGTGATCCTGATGTAGCAATACATACAAAGTCTTCAGAAACTGACACCACTGTTTGCTGTGGCGAATGGGAAGGTATCTGAGGGTCAGGAAAGCCAGAAGACCTGCCAGGTAAGTAGTAGCGCTGCTGTTTTCGGAGGAAAAGCACGGGCCGGAATTGTCGACGATGGCATTGTTCCCGCCTTATTTTCCCTGCACTCAGTGATTTGTGGTTGTTAAACTGTTTTTAAGATGCAGGAAGAGATATTATTAAAAGAGAATAAAGACCGTTTTGTTATTCTGCCCATTAACTATCCCAAAATATGGGAGATGTATAAGAAGCATGAAGCCAGCTTCTGGACGGCGGAGGAGATAGACCTGGGCAGCGATCTTAAAGACTGGAACAACCTAAACAATGGGGAACGCCACTTTATATCGCACATACTGGCATTTTTTGCCGCCAGCGATGGTATAGTGAATGAGAACCTTGCGGTAAACTTTATGAGCGAGGTGCAGCTGCCAGAGGCGCGCTGCTTCTACGGCTTCCAGGTGATGATGGAAAACATACACTCCGAAACTTACGCCCTGCTTATAGACACTTACATAAAAGACCCGCAGGAAAAGAACAAGCTCTTTCATGCGGTAGACACCATAGACGCTGTGAAAAAGAAAGCCGACTGGGCTATGCGGTGGATAAAGAATGGCACCTTCGCTGAGCGCCTGGTGGCCTTTGCGGCGGTAGAGGGTATCTTCTTCAGCGGCAGCTTCTGCTCTATATTCTGGCTGAAGAAGCGCGGGCTTATGCCGGGCCTCACATTCAGCAATGAGCTTATCAGCCGCGATGAGGGGTTGCATTGCGAGTTTGCCTGCCTGCTGTATGGCATGCTGGCCAACAAGCTCTCTAAAGAGCAGGTGTATGGCATTATTGCCGATGCGGTGGCTATAGAAAAGGAGTTCATCACAGACGCACTGCCGGTAGACCTGATAGGCATGAACGCCAGGCTGATGCAGCAATACATAGAGTTTGTGGCAGACCGCTGGCTGGCAGAGCTGGGCTATGACAAGATGTTTAACGCTACTAACCCGTTCGACTTTATGGAGATGATATCACTGCAGGGCAAGACCAACTTCTTTGAGAAGCGCGTAGGCGATTACCAGAAAGCCGGTGTGCTGAATAAGGATGCGCAGAATTTTTCGCTGGAAGAAGATTTTTAGATTGATTAGCTGATGAGCTAATTAGCTGATGGGTGTGATGAAATAGATCAGCTGATTTGATGATTAGCTGATTAGCTGATGAGGGGGTATGAGTAAATGATTGACTATAAAATAAACAATACTTTTTTGACAATAAGTACATCAGCTGATTAGCACATAAGCTAATCAGCTAATTATAAAAAATGAGTGTATTAGCTAATCAGCTAATCATCAAACCAGCTAATTAAATTCTAACCTTTAAATACTTAGTTTATGCACGTAATAAAAAGAAATGGCAAGAAAGAAAGCATAAAGTTTGACAAGATAACGGCGCGTATAGAAAAGCTTTCGTATAGCCTGAGCCCGTTTGTGAACGTGATAGATGTGGCTAAGAAGGTGATAGAGGGTATATACGATGGCGTGGCTACTACAGAGCTGGACAACCTGGCTGCTGAAACCGCCGCCGCGCTCACCACCAAGCACCCCGACTATGCCCTGCTTGCCAACCGCATAGCAGTAAGCAACCTGCATAAAAATACCGTAAAGTCGTTCTCTGAAACCATGAGGCGGTTGCACCAGTATACCGATAGCATATCAGGGCGGCATACGCCTATGATAGCTGACGATGTAATGGCTATTATAGAAAACCATGCCGAGTTGATAGATAGCTCCCTCATCTACGACAGGGATTTTGGCTTTGACTATTTCGGGTTTAAGACGCTGGAGAAATCTTACCTGCTGCGCATAAACGGCAAGGTAGTAGAGCGCCCGCAGCACATGTATATGCGCGTGGCCATAGGCATACACAAAGAAGATATAGAAAGCGCTATACAGACATATAACATGATGAGCGAGCGGTGGTTTACCCATGCCACGCCTACGCTGTTTAACGCCGGCACACCAAAGCCGCAGATGTCATCTTGCTTTCTGCTGACGATGAAGGACGATAGCATAGATGGCATTTATGATACGCTGAAACAGACCGCTAAGATATCGCAGAGCGCAGGTGGTATAGGCCTGGCTATACACAATGTAAGAGCCACGGGCAGCTATATAGGCGGCACCAATGGCACGAGCAATGGGTTGGTACCTATGCTTCGCGTATTCAACGATACTGCCCGCTATGTAGACCAGGGCGGTGGCAAGCGCAAGGGCGCATTTGCTATATACTTAGAGCCTTGGCATGCCGATGTATTCGACTTCCTGGACCTGAGAAAAAACCATGGTAAGGAAGAGAACCGTGCGCGCGACCTTTTCTATGCACTATGGATATGCGACCTGTTTATGAAGCGCGTAGAGGCCAATGAGAGCTGGAGCTTGTTTTGCCCTAACGAAGCGCCCGGGCTGCAAGACTGTTTCGGCGAGGCTTTTGAGCAGTTGTATACTAAATATGAACAGGAAGGACGCGCAAGGAAAACGGTGAAAGCGCAAGACCTGTGGTTTGCCATCATAGAATCGCAGATAGAGACGGGCACGCCTTATATGCTGTATAAAGATGCCGCCAATGCCA
>JABDHF010000136.1 GCA_013285595.1 Bacteroidota bacterium | reverse complement strand
CAGCACGCTCTGCGCCCAGTATAGCCATACCAGCGTGGTAAACACTGCGGGGTGATGATAGTAATAGTAAACCAGGTAGCCATTTACGGCTACCAGTATCCATAAGCTCGGGTTGCGGAGGGCTTTACTATTTATTGCCATTGCTGCAAATTACTTCACCAGTGTCCAGGTGTAGAATATACGCCTGTTTAGCCCTGTGGGCTGTATTACGTAAAACCATTGCTGCGCACCGCCGCTATAACTATGGTTGACACTGATGTGATACGACCCGCCCGGCGACTCAGCCCAAAACTGCACGCGAAGATCATCTGGGTCGGCATCATATTCCAGCGACCAGCCGTTGGTAAAGCCTTGGCCAGCAGCTACATTGCTGAAGTACAGCACGAGGTCAGATGTGGCGCAGGGGCCGGTAAAGTCGGCATGGTCGAAGAAGTCGGCGCCTACGCCACTTGGGTCGCCTGCGGCAAATGTTACCGTACCTCTATTCATCTGCGACGAGTCTGCGATCACATTGCCGGCGGTATCTGTGGTGTGTATGTTTATCTGTTTCACAGTCCAGATGCCTTTCAGGCGGTTGCCTGCTTTTTCAAAGTCTTTTACTTCCGTCTTTTTGCAAGAGGTAGTCAGTAATATTATAGCGGTAATAAAGTAAAGTAGTTTCATAAACGTTGGTTTTTATAAACAGGGCTGCATTTAGTTGTGGTGGGTCAGCAGGTCCAGCACCAGGCTGGTGGTGATGCGCCAGCCACGGTATGTTTTAGCAAAGGTTTGTCCCAGGCCCACATAGTATACATTGTCGTCGTTAGCATTGCGCACATCTTCGGGTAGGTAAAAATGATTATCGCCATCGAGGTGTACGCCGCCGCTGGCCGATTTTCGATACATCTGGTCGCTCCATGAGTTGGCGTAGTCACTGTCTTTGTTTTGCTTGCCTGCGAATACGCCGCAATACTCACCTCTTACCGAAAGCCGCAGCTGGCGGATGATGGTGATGTCCATGCGCATACCCATATTTATACGGTTGTCTTTAGACTTGTATACACCATTGAGCGCCTGGTCTGAGCCATAGCTTAGGAAGGAATGGGCATACCTGTAGCCGCTGAATAGCTTGCTGTTGGCCTGCTCTACGCCCAGCGCCACACCTATGAACAGGCGCTTGTTCACGTGCAGCAGCAGGTCCATATTAGTGCAGGTGGGTTTCTGCTTTATGATCAGTTCGCGCCGGTCGCCGTTTTTCAGCGCTACCGCTGCCGAGGCTTCCTGCTTGCCGGTGGTCACATCTATGTAAAACGAAATGAAGTAGTTGGATAGCCCATGCACGCCACCACCATACATGTAGCCGCCCTTGAGCGTAAGAGGCCCCATGGGTGTTTTTACCTGGTTGGCATTATAGGTATTGTAAGCGTTGCGGAAGCGATCGAACGAAACAAGGTTGTAACTATACTGGAAGCACTTGCCGCCCACCGCGTGAATGCCAAGGCGGTAACCCTTCGGCTGAGTGTCTGGCGCAAGGTGGCTGACATACTTGCTCTTTTCTTTGTCCGTTTCCTTGCCAATTGATGCCGGGGCATACAGCACAAGGCTCATCAAAAGCGGGATGCCGTAAATACAGTTCTTTATAGCGGCAGACGTATAGATTCGCATATCATCTTGTTTCGGGTAAAGTTACCCGAACCGCTTATGGTGAAAAATACCGGATAGAGGGTATATTGCGCAGCCCTACCTGCTATTCCACTTACCCGTGCCGTGGCAGTCGGGACAGGGGATGGTAACCACGCCTGTACCCTTGCACTTAGGGCATTCATAACCCTTATCGTAGCTGCCCTGCTTGTTGTAGTAGATGGTGCGCGATCCGTCGTTGTGTATATCCGTCTTTACTATTTCGTCATTTGCCCTGTAACCCCATACCCGCCGGTATCCCGAGCCTTTACACGATTTGCAATTGGCTGTCACTACCACTCCCTTGCCGTGGCAGCCGGTGCATATACCGGCTGCTATCTCAGGGTTAGATTTCAGGCCGTCATATTTTGCCAGCGGGTCTATCATGTTCAGGTAATTGCCTTTTTCGTCATTGTTGTAATAGCCCATTGTAAAGTCGCCATGCTCAAAGATGCCATCTTCCATAGTGCCGGGGTAGTGTATGTTCATACCCCTGCCATGGGGCACGCCGGCGCTATCCAGCTCGCCCATGTACGACTCCCCGTTTATATAAATAAGGTAGCCAAAACCTGCCGGGTGGCCGTTCTTCCACACGCCCGTGTATTTATAGGTGTGGCTGTGCGTCCATACATAAGTACCCCAGCCATCGATGCAATTCCCGCTGTGGCAGCCAGCCTTAAAGCCATTTTCATTTGGTGTTTCCGGCGATACCATTATGCCGTCTTTAAACGTTACGCTGTCGCTCAGCCCGCTGCTGTAGTACATCCGGCCCTCGCCATCGGGGTTGCCATTAGTGAAGTTGCCCACATACCGTTCCAGTGTTGGGGTATCGTTCAGCAGTTTTTGCAACCGGTGGCGCTCGTCATACTCAAGCTTGCCGTGCCCGTCTGGCATAGGCCATTTAAAATAGCCATAGTATTCGGTGCAGCCCATATACAGGAAGTACGTGTCGTGCTCATCGCCATTCGGGTAAATTTTAGGGCGAGACATATTTTGCATGTTGTTGCCGGTTACATATACCAGGTCTACCGGGTGTTTTGCCACATAATTGTGTTTGACCAGATTATAAATGCCAGCTACGCTCAGCTCATATTCCAGCACTATGCCATCAAGCCTTGTCCGGTCGTGATGGCGGCCCTCCGTAACAAAGTTACCCACGGTTACTACCAGTTCCCCTTCGGCGCCGGTATCCTTCTTCATCAGCACAGAGAAGCCGTCTTTACAGTCGCCTACAAGGCACTGGGCATCCAAATTATTTGCTGCGAATAACAGTAGAAATATATAAATGATCACCCGCAAAAAACGCATATAACCTGTATTTTATAAATGAAAACTAACTCACCTGCTCTTCCACTTGCCCGTGCCGTGGCAGTCGGGGCAGGGGATGGTGACTACCCCGGTGCCCTTGCACGTGGGGCACTCATAGCCTTTATCGTAGCTGC
>JABDHF010000135.1 GCA_013285595.1 Bacteroidota bacterium | reverse complement strand
CTAAAGCCATAACCACTATTGTAGCTCATTGCTTTAACGAATTGCAGATGAATAAAGTGTACCTGATCACAGCAGTGGATAACTAGCCAAGCCGGAAATTGGCCGAAAAGGCCGGATTTGAAGTAGAAGGCATATTGAGAAGCAGCTTCAAGCTCGTATCGGGCCAGCTCACAGACATGGTTTACTACGGTATTTTAACCAAAAGGATATAAATTAATACCACCGTACGCACCACCCCTCCTCTCTGGGGAGTCGGAATGAGCTATTAATAGCCTTTTTATAATTATATAAGCTAAATCTGTCAAAGTTTTATAAAGCTTAGTAAATTTGCCCACTTTTAAAAATAAACATGGTTGGAATAGCAATTATAGGTTACGGCTACTGGGGCCCAAACCTGGTACGTAATTTTTCTTCGGTAAGCAATTCTAAGGTAGAATGGGTTATAGACCTGCGCGCAGAAAGGCTCGATGTTATTAAGAAGCAATATCCTAATATAAAGACAAGCGCGAGTTTCGATGATGCCCTTAACGACCCTGCTGTTACCGCTGTAGTAGTCGCTACTCCCGTGCAGTACCATTATGCCCTGGCCAAAAAGGCGCTCGAAAAAGGCAAGCACGTCCTCATCGAGAAGCCAATGACCCAGTCTTCAGCAGAAGCTGAAGAATTAGTGGCATTAAGCAAAGAAAAAGGCCTGGCGCTGATGGTCGACCATACCTTCCTGTACACAGGCGCAGTGCGCAAAATAAAAGACCTCATCAGCTCTGGCGAAATTGGCGATATCCAATATTTCGACTCAACTCGCATCAACCTCGGCCTTTTCCAGCCCGATATCAATGTGCTATGGGATCTTGCCCCGCACGATATATCTATACTGTTCTTCCTCATAAATGATCGCCCGGTAAGCGTGAGCGCTACTGGCATATCTCATACACCAAACGGCCTGGAAAATGTAGCCTACCTTACCGTAAACTACGACACTGGGCACATAGCCCATTTCTCCTGCTCATGGTCATCCCCTGTTAAGATCCGCAAGATACTGATAGGCGGCACTAAGAAAATGATCGTTTTCGACGACGTAGAGCCAAGTGAAAAAGTAAAGGTATACGATACAGGTTATTCCGTAAAAACAGACGAAGACAAACGCAAGCTGCTCATAGACTACCGAGCTGGCGACATACATGTGCCCAAGCTGGAGCAGCGCGAAGCGCTGGCAGGCATGGCTTCAGATTTTATCAGCGCTATAGAAAAAGGAACAACACCGGTATCAGACTGGCAGGTGGGCCTTGAAGTGGTACGCGTACTGGAAGCTGCACAGGAATCAATAAAAAATAAAGGAAAAGAAGTACAGATAAAATTTCAATAACCAAATAACTTACGGACCAAATTCCCAATAACTAAATCCCTAATTCCCAAAATATGTCACAGATACATTGCCTTGACCTGAAAAGACAACACCAGTCTATCAAAGCTGAAATATTCGAAGCTTTTGAAAAAGTGTATGAGAACACAGCCTTTTCAGGCGGCCCTTTCGTAGAAAAGTTTGAAAAGGAATTCGCTACCTTTTGCGATACTAAATATGCTATCGGTGTCAACAATGGAACCACAGCGCTGCACCTGGCTATGCTTGCATTAGGCATTGGTGCAGGCGATGAGGTAATAGTACCTGCCAACACATTTATAGCCACAGCATGGGGCGTATCTCATGCCGGCGCTACACCGGTGTTTGTAGATTGTACAGCAGACAGCTGGGAAATAGACGCCACTAAAATAGAAGCTAAGATCACTAAGAATACTAAAGCCATCATAGGTGTACACCTTTACGGCCAGCCTTTTGATATTGACACCGTAAAAGCAATTGCAGACAAGCATAATCTTTTCTTAATAGAAGATGCAGCACAGGCTCAGGGCGCTACCTACAAGGGTAAGAACGTTGGTGGCTTTGGCGAAATGGCCTGCTTCAGCTTTTATCCCGGCAAAAACCTGGGAGCTTGCGGCGAAGCCGGTGGCATCACCACCAACAATGAAGCATATACCACACACATCAGAAGCCTCCGCAACCACGGCTCTGTAGTACGCTACTACCACGACGAGATAGGCTACAATATGCGTATGGGTGGCCTGGAAGGTGCATCGCTCAGCGTAAAGCTTAAATACCTGCAGCAGTGGAACGACAAGCGCCGCGATGTAGCTAAGCAATATCACAGCAAGATCACCAACCCTAAAGTAACCATGCAGGCACAGCCTGAGTGGGCAAGCAGCATCTACCACTTGTTTGTGGTTACCGTTGAGGACAAAGATGCTTTTGTAAAACACCTGGAGCAGAACGATGTGATCGCAGCATTCCACTATCCTGTACCGTGCCATTTGCAAAAGGCCTATGCGCATTTAGGGCACAAAGAAGGAGATTTCCCTAATTCTGAATATCTTGCCAGCCATTGTGTATCGCTGCCTATGTTTGCCGAGCTTACTGACGAAGAAGTGGCCAGGGTGATAGACGCAGTTAACGCTTATTAATAAATATCTATACCCTATGCAATCATGGTCTGTAGGCATATTGTGTTACAACGAAGCGGAAACAATAGGCCCCATTGTAATGCAGACTCGCGAGGTATTGCAAAAAATGACCGACACCTACGAGATATTTATCATAGACGACTGCAGTAGCGATGGGTCGCGGGAAATAGCTCTAGGGCTACAGGAGCAATATCCGGAAGTAAAAGTAATAAGGCATGAAGTGAACAAAGGTATAGGTATGGCTATACGCTCTGCCTACGGCGCTTTTCAGAATGAAAACGTTACTGTATATGCAGGTGACGGCCAGTTTGATGTAACAGAGTTTCTACCTTTCCCCGAAATACCTGAAGGCCGCTTTCTTTCGTTTTACAGGGTAGAGAATACCACCTATTCCCTTTTCAGGAATATATTGTCTTACTTCAATAAAAAGCTGAACAAAGTATTTATAGGTATCAACCTGAAAGATGTGAACTGGGCCAAGGCCTATAAAAAGGCCGACCTGGATATGCTTAACCTGGAGCTTACCAGCTCACTTATAGAGAGCGAAGTTTGCGCCAAGCTCATCTACCTGGGGAGGAAAGTAATAGAGGTAGAGTCAAAGTACCTGCCACGGGTGTATGGCGAAAGTAAAGGCGGCT
>JABDHF010000134.1:2554-3209 GCA_013285595.1 Bacteroidota bacterium | reverse complement strand
CCGGCTCTGACTTAGGAATAAACGAAGTGTCAATTGCGAACAATAAACCTGCCATCAACATATATACCACCAGGCAAGGCCTGCCAGATAATATTGTAAGCGCCATCGCAAGTGTACCCCAAACTTCGTTATACTGGATAGGCACGCAGGAAGGCGGAATAGCATTGTATAATGCTGATAGTAAAAGCATCACCCCAGCTACTTCAAAATGGTCTTTTGGCCAGGTAAATGATATACTGCCTGTTTCCGGCAGGCGTGCATGGGTAGCAACAGAAGATGGCTACCTGGTAGAAGTAACGCTCAATGATAGTGCCCGCATTGAAATGCACCCGTATTATTATGAGGGCAAGAATTTCAGAAAGTTATTGCTTGACAAGGCTGGCAATATCTGGTGTGGTACCAGCCGGGGACTCACTATGATGACGGGTGAATACGTTTCGCAGATAAAGCTGGATGCACCTTATGCGCTCTCTGACGCAACAGCAATGATATGCAGTGACGATGTACTGTGGATAGCCCTGAAGCAAAAGTTGTATCGCTTGTCGTTGACTGATTCTGCTAGTAAACTTGTGCCTGTATTTACAGCAAAAGCCAGCATCACCAGCTTGTTTAAAGACAACAACGACAGGCTATGGGTAGGCACCTTCGGCGATGG
>JABDHF010000134.1:0-2544 GCA_013285595.1 Bacteroidota bacterium | reverse complement strand
ATACCGTTGATGCTTCCCGCAGATGGTTCCTCGAAAACCAGTTGCCCGACCTTGTATTGTGAAAAGAGCAAATCGGCTTTATCTAAAGTTGCCAGTATAGGTGAGCTGGATAAAGACGCCAGTATACTCAATATCACAGGAGAAAATAACCAGCTATGGGTAGCCGCGCTCAAAGGAGTCGAAGAACTATCGTGCGGGCAAAATGGGGTGGTGTCGCTTATCAGGCATCACGATAAAAAATCAGGTATTGGCAGCGATTACGTTTACCAGCTTTATCCTGACCATAAAGGAAATATCTGGATGGCCACAGACGGTGCTGGAGTGTGTATGTACGATGGCAGCCAGTATCATCACTGGAACACTGCTTTTGGTGCCAACAGTAAAGTGGCTTACAGCATCGTCGAAGACATATTCGGCGATATATGGGCGGGCACTATGTATAAAGACCTGTATCATTACCATAACAATAACTGGGAGAATTTAAGAAGACAGGAAACCCAGTATACCGACATTAATATCTCCGCAGTGCAGGCAAATGCTACGGGCCAGGTGATTTCAGTGTACCAAAGATGTATCGATGAGTGGTACCCGCAGAGCCGTTATTTCAGGCATTTCAATAGCGCTATGGGCATAGGAATAGATAGCACATCGAGCGTGCTGAACTGTGCTGCCAAGGATAAGGAAGGTAATATTTACCTGCCTTACCAGCATGGCATACTTGTTTTCAAGAATCAAAGGGAACATTACGACATAAGGCCCGATGTGCATATTATGCGGCCCGCCGTGTTTTCAAGAACCTCGTCAGCTGAAAGGCATACATTCGACTACGATGAAAACTACCTTGGTTTTAATTTTGATGGTATAGGCTTTGTAAATCATGAAAGGATCAACTACAGGTATACGCTGCAGGGCTACAATGATGGCTGGATAGCTACTAACGATGCCTCGGTTAGCTTTCCTAAGCTTTCTCCCGGTAAGTATACCTTTCGGGTACAGGTGTCTTTAAATCCCGCTTTTGAACATCCTAATGAGGATGACTATTCATTTGTCATAACAACACCTTTCTGGCGCACCTATTGGTTTTATGCAGCCGTTGTCATTTTTATCTTTTTTATTAGCTACCTATACGTCAAGCTGCGTGAAAAAAGATTAAAGAACGTTTCCCAGCTGCAGCAGGAAAGAATGATGTTTGAGTACGAGCATCTTAAGAGCCAGGTGAATCCACACTTCCTGTTCAATAGCCTGTATGCGCTATCTATATTAATAGAAGAAAAAAGGGAGAATGCCCTGAGCTATACAGTTAGCCTGGCCGACCTGTATCGCAATATGCTTACCTACAGCCGCAACGATCTTATATTACTCAAGGAAGAGTGCGGTATACTTAATAGCTATGTAAATATTCAGCAAACCAGGTTTGGAGATGCGCTGCAGGTGAAGATCGATATTCCGCTCTCACTACTCGAAACAAAGAAGGTTGTACCTTTAGCATTGCAGTTGCTGGTGGAAAATGCTATAAAGCATAATGTTGTTTCCATGGCGCAGCCATTGGTGATCTCCATATTGGCTAAAAATGATGAAATAGTTATACGTAATGTCATCAGGTTAAAGATCAGTAAGGAAAAAGGGGCTGGGCTGGGGCTTGTCAATATCTGGAAGAGATATGGGCAGCTAACAAAAAAACCTGTTACCTATGGTGTGTTTGAAAACGAATATATCGTTAAATTGCCGTTGTTATGAACATCGTAATTATTGAGGACGAACCGTTGGCTTATGAGCGCATGGCTAAGCTGGTAAAGGAGATCATTCCTATCTCGCAGATAGTAGCGCATCATGATACCGTTGATGCTTCCCGCAGATGGTTCCTCGAAAACCAGTTGCCCGACCTTGTATTGCTAGATGTGCAACTGTCAGATGGTACCGCATTCGACCTTCTGAAGCTGGTAAGCATAGATTGTCCCGTTATTTTCACTACGGCCTACGACCAGTATGCTATAGACGCCTTTGCAACTACAAGCATTGACTACCTTTTAAAGCCGATCAAAAAAGCAGACCTGGAAAATGCTATCCAGAAATTAAAGAAATTTCAGCATATTTTTCATTCGCCAGACACTACAAAGAAGGTTGCCCAGCCCAGTGAATATAAAAAGAGGTTTGTAATTCGGTTTGGTGAGCACATAAAATCGCTGGCTGTTGAAGATATTGCTTACTGCTATAGTGAGAATAAAAATACTTACGCACGGGATGCCGAAGGCCGTATTTACCCGCTGGACCAAAACCTGGATACCCTGGAAGAAATGCTCAATCCCGCCGACTTTTTCCGTATCAACAGGCAATATATCATTACCCTGAAGGCTATCAGTGAAATGAGGACCTACAGCAAAGCCCGAGTCATTATACGGCTCAACCCCGTGGTCAAAGAGCCGCCGGTAGTAAGCTCAGAGCGTGCTGCTGACTTCAAAAAGTGGCTTGGCGGCGAGATATGACCGCTTATTTGATAGCTATTTTATAATAAATCCATTTTTATATTTAATTGAGGCCTTGTGC
>JABDHF010000133.1 GCA_013285595.1 Bacteroidota bacterium | reverse complement strand
TATAGCAGGTGTTTGCATTAAGCTTTAAATGTTCGGCATAGTTACTCTCATTTATCACAGGGTTTAGCACCATATCATCGGCCACAAAAAAGTAATGCGTGTAGTCTTCTTTAAAGTAGCTTTTTAGCCCCTGCGCTATGTACCCCTGAAAGTAAAAGGAGTTATCATATACAGCTATTACATTCTCCTTTTTGCCATTATAGAAAGGGATCAAATGATAAATATTGCTGAACCGGCTTTTATATATCTGCTCTAAAAGCTCAATATTTTTATCATACCTATGATTATAAATAATGATCAGCGCAACTTTATTCATGTGTAGTATTTCAGAATGCTTTCTTTCTGGGTCAAAAAATGGTCGATATTAGGTGGTAATTACCATTTTGATATTCAATTACGACATTTTTTAGTAGCCCCGGCCTTTAGGTCGGGGTTAAAATGAACAACAAAGAAGGCTTTAGCCAAAACTACGTTGTCAAAGTAATATAAAAGTCTAACTGGCGTAATAATCCGATGCATAACATCGGGTTTTACCGCCGCAAATATAATTCATTTTAGATCACAGGGAATATATAGCTAAGCAGCAATAGAAGCTACACCTGTATTTGCCAGCAGCTTCATCATTGCCTGCTCTTCGCAGCTCAGGCCCAGCGGATCGCTGCAATCTATGCGTTCGCCACGGGCTATAAAATGTTCCAGAGTATGATGGGTGTAGTTGTCTATAACTATGGGGTGTACGTAGTATTTCCTGCACACAGTGCGTGTATTGCCCAGGTGCTTTGCCACCATGTCCAGCGCTGCTATAATATTTCTTTTACAGGCGGCATCCGTTTCTGCCGGCCCCAGTTGTTTAAATGCCGCTATGGCATGCAGTGTACCCGCCCATGTGCGAAAGTCTTTTGCGGTAAACTGGCCGCCGCTTATTTCTTTAATATAGCTGTTCACCATCCCGGAGTCTATAGGGCGCCTATGGCCGCTCTCGTCGTAGTACTGAAACAGTTCTTTTCCCGGTATATCCCTGCACTGCTTCACAATATTGGCCAGGCGCTTGCTTTTAAGCCCTATATCCTGGTGTACACCCTTTTTACCCACAAAGGTGAACCTCATTGTTGCGCCCATAAAGCTCACATGCTTATCCTTGAGCGTCGTTAGCCCGAACGACCCATATAGCTTTTCGTACTGGCTGCTGCCCACACGTATACACGTGCTTTCCATTACAGATACTATTGTAGCCAGCACCTTTTCTAATGGCAATCCATGTTTGCCAAGGTCTTTTTGCAGCCTGCTCCGCATATTGGGCAGCGCCTTCCCAAATTCGTTCAGGTGCGAGAAAAAAAATTCCATATAGGGACAGAAAGACGCAATTTCTCCTATCTTTTTAAGATCACTAGTGTACTGCACATTGTTTTATTAACATTTAAATGAATTATCATTCATATTTTTTTACAAGATAAATTTAGGCGGTTTCTATTAATGTGAAAGATGAGCTGGCATTATTTAATAGACCTGTAACTATTCCCCTTTTCCACTCTCGGGCAATCCACCTACATTTGCACCCATGTATCCTGATTTCCAGTACTTATTGCAGGCGCTTTTTGGAACAGAAATGCCGGAATGGCTGAGCATTTTCAAGACGTTCGGTTTTTTGGTAGCGTTGTCGTTCCTGGGGGCGGCGTGGGCTACGCATGAGGAGCTGAAACGTAAGGAAAAGCAAGGCCTGCTGCACCCGGAAATAAAAACCATAGAAACAGGCAAACCACTAACTGCGACTGAGCTCATCCTGTCTATTGTGGCGGGATTTGTTGCGGGTTTTAAGATAGGTGGATTGTTCGGGCATTTTGCAGAGATATCGCCCGACCCTATGGGTTACCTGCTGTCGGCTAATGGCAACTTTGTGGGTGGAATTATTGGCGCTGCCCTTATTGGCTACAGCAAATATGCAGAGAAGAAAAAAGAAGCGGCGGGTGGCATACAGGTAAAAAGAGTGGCGATATACCCACACGACTTAATGCTGGAGATAGTGATGGTGGCGGCTATAGGCGGGCTTGCGGGTGCAAAGCTTTTTAATGCGCTTGAAACGTGGGATGACTTTATTAAGAACCCGATACGCAGCCTTACCTCATCGAGCGGGCTTACGTTCCTGGGTGGGCTCATTGTGGCTACTATATCTTTTTACTACTATACCCGCAGGCACAAAATACCATTCAGGCATATGTGCGATGCGGCGGCGCCGGGCATTATGCTGGCTTATGGAGTGGGAAGGCTGGGCTGCCAGTTTTCAGGCGATGGCGACTGGGGTATTTACAATACCGCTTACGTATCTGATGCCGATGGCGCATTAAGAGCTGCTACGCCTGCGGACGCGCAAGGGGCTCTGCACCTGATAGCAAATGAGCCAAGTACTTATTTCCCAGCGCCGGCGGGGTTGCCACGCTGGCTTTTGGGCATGAACTATCCGCACAATGTGGGGCATGAGGGCGTACCTATACACGGCTGCGTGGGCGAATATTGTAATGTGCTGCCTGTAAGTGTATTCCCTACCCCCATCTATGAAGCCATTACCTGCATCATCCTCTTTTTTGTGCTGTGGATGCTGCGCAAGAGGTTTACCCGCACCTTGCAGATGTTTGGCACTTACCTCATTTTTGTAGGGCTGGAGCGCTTTATTGTGGAGCTTATACGTGTGAATTATAAGTACGACTGGGGCTTTATACACCCTACACAGGCTGAGATATTGTCGGTGGTATTGGTGATAACAGGGCTTGGACTATTATTATTTTATAGGGATAAAGATAGCCTCTCCCCGGAAAACCTCTCCCCGACCCTCTCCGAAGGAAGCCTCTCCCCGACCCTCTCCAAAGGAGATGGAGATGTTGCGCAGCCGTGATGTTATGCTACTGCGGTTGCTTTTTTCAGCACTTTTAGTTTTGCAAGTTTGAATACTTCGCCCATGGTGTAGGTGTGGATACCTGATTGGTGCTTAAAGGTGGCATTGATCATGGCCTGTGCTACTTCTTTGCCTTGTATGGGCTTCAGTTGCCCCAGACCGGGAATTGACCCCACAATATTCATAATGCCAATGCCTAATTGCTCTCCTGTCCTCACTTTCTCTCTTTCGCCGGCAAGCATTCCGGGCCTTACGATGTGTATACCTTCGAAGGGCAGCTTTTTTATATCGCGCTCCAGCTCGCCCTTCATTTTAGAGTAGAATATTTTTGAGTCCGGGCTGGAGCCTGCGGCAGATACAAGTACGTATTCTGCTACATTATTTGCTGCTGCGGCTTTGGCAAAAGCATATTGGTAAGTATAGTCGATCTTGTACTGCGCTTCTTTGCTGCCTGCCTGGCGCAATGTGGTGCCGAGGGCTGAATACAGCACATCGCCT
>JABDHF010000132.1:2883-3416 GCA_013285595.1 Bacteroidota bacterium | reverse complement strand
TAAGTCGGCATTCAGGGCTAAGAGTTATGTGTCGCTGCTGAACAGCGCTTATTTTGTTTATAATGTTCCGAATAAAGAGATAAAGATATTCCAGGAAAAGAGATTTGAGGTGTTGAGGCAGGTAATAGATTATAAAGGTATTGATGCCACCTTTATGAAGTATTACACTTTTATGCCGGGCAATGATAAGTTTAAAACCATCAGCGAGCTGGCGCATAAGATCACCGATACTGCTCATACGCCGGTAGATAAGGTGCTGGCGATACGTAATTATTTCCTTTCAAAAGATGAAAATGGGGATAGGTTATATAAATATACCGATAACCCCGGCATACCGGACTTGCCCAATGCATCGAAGCTGATCTATTTTCTTAATGAGAACCATAAGGGATATTGCGCCTATTATGCGGGGGCTACTCTTTTTATGCTGCGGTCGCTGGGTATACCATCGCGCATAGCTGTGGGATTTCTTACCGAAGACCGCAGCATAAAAAGAGTAGCCCCCGCATAATAGGCGCAATATCCCTTATGGT
>JABDHF010000132.1:1932-2873 GCA_013285595.1 Bacteroidota bacterium | reverse complement strand
ATAAAGGCTGGTACTGGTACTATGCTAACCAGGCACATGCATGGGTGCAAGTGTATTTTCCAGGTTTTGGCTGGCTGGATTTTGATACTACCGTGGGCAACGATAATGAAAACCGCCCTACGCCGCAGCCCGATGGTACTCCACCTATGCAGCCCCCTAAAGCATGGCTGGCAGCAGATGGTATAGTGGAAAATGTAGATACGCTGAAGAAGACGATGAGCATGTCTGTAAGGCAGATCGTGTTTCATGATAAGGAGTATAAGCTGGCTACGCCTATAATTATAGATATGGATATGAAAGTGGCCACTGTATATAAGGATAGTATAGCGGTGCCGCTGAAAGCTGTGAGTAAAGGTGATGAGGGAACTACGGTATCGTATGCAGATGTGCTGAAGAAGCTGGAGCCTACGAACGGGGAGAGTGGCCCTGAGCTGATAAAAAGATTCCCTGTGCCTACGCCAGTGGATGAGGTGTACCTGAAAAGGAAAGATGCGGCCAAACCAAAAGAAAAACAACAGGTAACGGCGCAGGCAAAACCTGTATCTATAAAAAAGATAGCATGGACAGTGGTGGCGATAGTGGGCGCCTTCCTATTATTATTACTACTACTGCCGGAAATAATATTGCGGTATTTTATATTCAGGTATAAGCGAGCAAAAGCGAATGGAGATAAGCCGTATTGGGCTTACCGGGCGGCTACTTATTATTTACACATGATAGGTATGCCACGTGGCAAGGCTACCCCAATGCAATATGCACGCGAGGTTGTGGACCCGACGTTGGGCACATCATTCGGTGGGTTTATGAACGTGTATTTGAAGAAGAAATACGCGAAGCAGAATTTATACGTGGCGGAACAGCAGTATGTGATCGACTTTTTGAAACCATTTTTGCGTACTGCAGCGAAGAAAACGAAGTTCAGCAAGCGGTTCTTCGGGTTC
>JABDHF010000132.1:0-1922 GCA_013285595.1 Bacteroidota bacterium | reverse complement strand
GAAGTGCCGGATTTTTTGTGCTGCCGGAGGATGATAATGATCCTGCTAATAATTAAATAGGGGGTTTATTTCCATTATGTTCAAATGAAAGTAATGTGTAGATTTGTGAGTACTTGCCTCGCGGAACAATAAATAAGCATAGCATTGAGCAACCGAATTGAAAAAATAAATAAGAAGCCGAGGACTGTAAAGCGCCCCGTGCGCATATTATGGATCACGTTTGCGATCGTTATGGGGCTATTTATTGCGCTGGTAATAGCTATAAATAATGGCTTGGTGGGCTACATGCCGTCGCTGGCAGAGTTGGAAAACCCACAAAGTGCGGTATCGTCGGACGTGCTGGCGGGTGACGGAACTCTGCTGGGCAGGTATTATGTGCTCGACCGGTCGAACAGTAAATACACTGATATATCCCCTAGCCTGGTGAATGCGTTGGTAGCAACAGAAGATGCGCGGTTTTATGAACATGCGGGTATCGATCCTTTTGCTACCATAGCTATACCTATATATATGGCGATACATAAAAAGCGTGGATCGTCTACTATTACGCAGCAGCTTGCCAAAAATTTGTTCCCGAGGCAGAGCCAAAGTTTTTTTATGTTGCCCATTATGAAGCTGAAGGAGTGGGTGCTTGCGGTGAAACTGGAGCGAAATCTTACCAAGAATGAAATAATTACTTTATACCTAAATACGGTTCCTTTTGGAGATAATGTATATGGTATTAAGAATGCATCGCTTACTTTTTACAACAAAACGCCTGATAAGGTATCTATAGATGAAGCAGCCAGCCTGGTGGGTATGCTGAAAGGGAATACTATTTACAACCCACGCAGCCACCCAAAGAAGGCGAAAGAACGCCGTAATGTGGTGCTGGAGCAGATGTATAAATACAATTATATAACCCAGGCACAGCTGGAAGAACTGAAGGAAAAAGAGACGCCGCTCGACTATCACAAAATAGATTATCATGATGGGATAGCGCCTTATTTCAGGCAAGTTGTAGAGGCGCAGGTGAAACTGGCGTTAAAAGATCTGAAGAAACCAGACGGCACTCCGTATGATATATATAAGGATGGGCTAAAAATATGGACCACCCTGGATGTGCGGATGCAGCGCTATGCAGAGGAAGCTATGCAAGAGCACCTGACAGAATTGCAGAAAACCTTCCTGGCGCAGTCGGGCTACAGGGATGGAAGTATATGGGCAAAAGGCAGTGCGATACAGAATATTCTTACCTCTTCTATTAAATCATCGGACAGGTACCAGATGTATCGCACCCAGGATATGAGCGAGACCCGGGCTATGGCGCAGATGCGGGTACCGATAAAAATGCGGGTGTTTGCATGGAACAAAGGACATTATAAAGACACCACAATGAGCCCGATAGACTCTATTAAATACATGAAGGTATTTCTGCAATCGGGCTTTATGGCTATGGACCCGGCAACGGGAGAAGTGAAGGCCTGGGTAGGCGGGATAGACCATAATTATTTCCAGTTTGACCACGTAAACATTAATACAAAGAGGCAGGTGGGCTCTACCATTAAGCCTATATTGTACACTTTTGCCATAGATAATGGCTTTTCTCCGTGTGGTAATGTATCTACTGCGGCGCAGAGTTTTCCCAATATGGATCATTTGTATAACGCGGACAAGGAAGCCGACTATGCAGAGCAGGTAACTATGAAGGTGGCCCTTGCCAAATCCATAAATAATGCGGCATTATATGTGCTGAAACAAGTGGGCATAGATGGCTTTGT
The DNA here is from genome assembly GCA_013285595.1 of Bacteroidota bacterium. Taxonomy (GTDB): domain Bacteria; phylum Bacteroidota; class Bacteroidia; order Chitinophagales; family Chitinophagaceae; genus Nemorincola. Next base: position 162 of record JABDHF010000132.1, on the reverse strand, counting down.
TGACTTTGCTCATAAGTGTGGAATAGTAAGCCGGATGGACAAATACCCTTCTGTGGCGCTCGGTGTCTCGGATATTTCCCTGTTCGAAATGATAGGCGCTTAAAGTCTGATTTTTCAATCGAAACAGGATAAAAAAATTGTTAAAAAATCCGTTAACATTCT
>JABDHF010000131.1 GCA_013285595.1 Bacteroidota bacterium | reverse complement strand
ATTACAAAGATGCCCCTGTGCGAACGTGGTATAATGCCATAATGCAATGCTTGCTCATCTGCAAAGCTGAGGCGCATATTCGCTGCTTTGATAGGATCGATATCGCCTATAAGATCGGCTACCGAAACATCTGGTGTTGCCAGCTTTTCGCCATAGCGCTCAGAGCGATTTATCCAGTCTATGGGTGTATCGTCGCCTTTTTCCTGCAGCAACTTGCGTGCATATAGGGAGATGGGCGCTAACGGATCATCATTTATCTCGCTTCCCGCCACTACTGGAATCCATTCATCCAGCAGGTTTATCATTTCTCTTGCCATACGGGTCTTCGCCTGGCCACGCAAGCCGAGAAATAATATGTTGTGCCTTGAGAGCAATGCCCTTTCTACATCAGGTATTACTGTATCCTCATAGCCAAGTATGGTATTAAACGGGCTTTGCTTTTGCTGTATAAAGCTTATAAGATTGGTGCGTATTTCGTCTTTAATGCTCTTTGGCTGATATCCTGACTTCTTCAGATCCAGTAATGTTTTTATATCCGGCTTATTCATCATTTATGTTATTGCTTGTCAAAAGTAAATACTTACGAGTGTATGAACACAAAAAATTAAACTATAGGCATATTGATGGGTCAATAGCCTTCGTCAGTGTTTTCCTCCACTTTGGGTTTTGTCTTCTTTTGCGGAACAAAGTCTTCGTCCACACTACCTACAACTCCGGTTTCCAGCATCTTATCAAGTTGTTCCATTTTTCGCTGAGACATTACCGTTTGTTTCAACTCCGCGTCGTAACCCGTTTGGTTTTCGGCATTTGTCCAGGAACCGGTATATACTTTATCTTTCAACTCCAGTTCCAGCACGCCTACGGGCGGGTCGTCTTCCATGATCCATTTTCCATCGCTGTTTTTGGTAATATTCAGCTTCACATAGTTTACCTGGTCGCCAAACTTATAAAGGCCATCGTACACCACGCCTGATTTCGGGTCTTTCATGTACCGGATAAAGAGCTTTACGGGTATTTCTTCATCAAATTTACCTTCGTAGTATTTTCTGTCTATTACTTCTTTCCTGTTTCTCGATCTATCTTCTTCGGGTGGTGGCGGCGTGGCATTGAGCAGATCTATTTTTTTATCTGCAAGGCTGTCCATTGTTGCCTGGGAAGTATCTACAAGGCCGTTTTTTAGTGAATCTAAGTGCAGGCTATCATTCTTGCGGATCTCTGCGGCTGCGATGAAGTATTTTCTTTCTGCCTCGGCCTTTATTTCGTACTGGTCGATGCTTGATGCTTCCAGTATATTTAATATCTGCCCACCAAAGTAAAACCCCTCTATCTCCTGTATCTCTGTAATAGTGATACAAAAAGTAAGCCGCCCGAGCATATCCCTGACAAATATGTAGCCTTTAAAACGCTGGGGAGCTATAAGCTCATAACCTATAAGGGATTTAGATTTGATAGGCTCCCTGCTTAGCTCATAACGCTGCATCACGATGCTATTCCAGTGAATACCGGAGTCTTCGCCTTTTTGCACCACATGGTAAAAGCGGTTCATAATATTGTGATTATAAAAGGGATCGAACTCCAGGAGCTGGGTAGGATATTCTTTTAAATGCTCCAACTCGGCAAGGGCTTCGGGAGTGCGATTAGGATTGTGCATTACCATACGCCACAGCGTATCGAAGGGCGGAAACAGATCGTAATACCCAGTGGTATCTTTGTTTTGGAGACAGCCAAGCACATTGTTCATTAACCCCACCTCTGTTCTTGCTTCTCCCCGGTGGCTTCGCTTTTTGCCATAAGCATGGTTGCTGGCAAATAACTGGCATACCAAAAGGATAACAATACAATACCTCATTTATTAGTGGTTAATGGGTAAAGTTAAAAAGTTAATGTGTTAAAGGGTTAAAAAGTTAATTTAGTAACCAGGGTTGTCTATTATTTCAAATATTCTTTCAGGAGGGCGGGCGATGATGGCCTTATCACCTTTTTCTACTATTGGCCGCTGTATGAGGATGGGATTTTTTATGAGTATGTCAAGCCATTCGTCTTCGCCTATCGTTTTAGCCTCGTAGTGCTGCTGGTACAACTCTTCGCTTTTGCGCACTAAGCCCGATGGCTCTATACTCAGCTTAGCGAGCAACGCCTGCAACTCTTCTTTGGTCAAAGGCTCGGCTAGATACCACCTTACTGTGTGTGGTATCTTTTGCTCTATCAATATTTCGAGCGCGCCTTTGCATTTACTGCACTGGCCGTTGTGGTATATGATAATTCCGGCCACCTATTAAACGGCCATTTCCTTTACATTTTCGGCTATGGTGAGCTTGCCTGCGGTCTTTGCTTTTATTTCGTCAACGGTTACTCCGGGTGCATACTCTATACATACAAAGCCATCGGGTGTGACATCGAATACCCCGAGGTCTGAAACGATCTTCTTTACGCAGCCTACACCTGTGAGTGGCAAGGTGCATTTAGGCAACAGCTTACTTTCTCCTTTAGGGTTAGTGTGCTGCATGGCCACTATGATATTTTTGGCTGCGGCTACAAGGTCCATAGCTCCGCCCATGCCCTTTACCATTTTGCCGGGTATCTTCCAGTTAGCAATGTCGCCATTGTCGGCAACTTCCATGGCGCCAAGAACTGTGAGGTCTACTTTGCCGGCGCGTATCATACCGAAGCTCATAGCGCTATCAAAGAAAGCGGAACCTGGCACTGTAGTGATCGTTTGCTTGCCCGCATTAATGAAGTCAGCATCTTCTTCGCCTTCTAAAGGGAATGGACCCATGCCCAGCAGGCCGTTTTCGCTTTGCAACACTACGTCGACCCCTTCGGGTATATAATTTGCTACCAGCGTAGGAATGCCGATACCAAGATTTACATAGAAACCATCCTTCAGCTCCTGCGCTATGCGTTTTGCTATTTGTTCTTTATTTAGTGCCATGTTATTTTTTTCTTGTTGTCCTGTTCTCAATGCGTTTTTCGTAATCCTTGCCCTGAAATATGCGGTGTACATAAATACCAGGGACGTGGATGTTGTTCGGGTCCAGCTCACCTATTGGTACCAGTTCTTCTACTTCTGCTATGGTTATTTTACCAGCCATAGCCATCATTGGGCTGAAGTTGCGGGCGGTGCCTTTGAAGATGAGATTGCCTTGTGTATCGCCCTTCCATGCTTTTACAATAGCATAGTCTGAATGAAACGCCTCTTCGAGCAAGTAATCCCTTCCATTGAAGTTGCGCACCTCTTTGCCTTCTGCTACTTCAGTGCCAATGCCTGCAAGTAAGAAAACGGCCGGCATACCATAGCCAGCGGCCATGCAGCGTGTAGCGAGTGTGCCCTGAGGTATCAACTCAACCTCCAACTCGCCACTGAGCAACTGACGCTCGAATTCTGCATTCTCGCCTACGTAAGAAGAGATCATTTTTTTGACCTGCTTTGTGTGTAACAATAGCCCAATGCCAAAATTATCGACCCCGGCATTATTTGAAATGCAGGTAAGATCTTTAACGCCGCTCTTTACGAGGGCGGCAATACAATTTTCGGGAATGCCGCATAGCCCAAAGCCACCCAGCATAAGCGTAGCGCCTGAGGGAATATCTTTTACCGCCTCATCAGCGCCGGCAACAACTTTGTT
>JABDHF010000130.1 GCA_013285595.1 Bacteroidota bacterium | reverse complement strand
CATTCTTAAGTCAATCAATCCTTGTGTGCCGCCGCAATAATCATTTGCACTGCTGTATTTCCAATGCTGTGGTTCGCACACAAACCCGGCAGCTACGGGGTTGTTGTGTATGTAGTTTAGCCGTTGCGCCAGCATGTCGTTTGTTGATAGTTGAATTGGGTGGTTGTCCTGTGTCCAAAACTGGAAATCATGGTTGTTGCTGTTTGCCATCCCTGCGCGTTTGAACATCCACATCATCCATTCTTTCCTGCTTTCGTCATTAGCCTGCTCTATTTCCTCGCGAATCTTCCGCGAGGTGTGGCTTTTTAGGTCCCTGATTATATCTTCCAATTTGTTATCACCATTAGTACCTATTATCATGTGCACATGGCTTGTCATGATCACCCATGCGCCAACTACCAGGCCTTTTTTCTCCTGGCAAAATTTTACACTGTTGATAAAGACCTGGCGATAATTGTCGCGAATAAATGCATCTATCCAGTTGATGGCGGTGAATGTTACAAAATACAGTTCTTGCTGGTCGCGAATTTTGTATTTAAGGCCCATGGCGTGCAGTTTGGTTGTTGCTAATGTAGAAATATTTACCGAAGCGGACGCTTCTGCATGGTGGGACGAAGCGGACGCTTCGACCAGTGGTATATTTACTGAAGCGGACGCTTCTGCATGGTAGGACGAAGCGGACGCTTCGACCAGTGATATATTTACTGAAGCGGACGCTTCTGCATGGTAGGACGAAGCGGACGCTTCGACCAGTGGTTATGTATATAATTAAAAAAAGCAACCATAAAGGTTGCTTTTTTAGTACCATGTACGGGAATCGAACCCGTCATTCCTCCGTGAAAGGGAGGCGTCTTAACCGATTGACCAACACGGCATAGTCAATTTGGGAGTGCAAATATACGGTGCGTTTTATTCCCTGCAAAATTTAAACGCCACTTTTTTATTAATTAGCTGCAACCATAGCTTCTATAATGCCCAAAAACTCTCCCGCCTTCAGCGATGCACCGCCTATAAGGCCGCCATCCACATCGGCACAGGCAAATAGCTCTGCCGCGTTCGATGGTTTGCAGCTGCCACCATAGAGTATCGGCATGGCATCGGCTACGTGCGCATCGTATTGTGCGGCTATCACGCTGCGTATGTGCTTATGCATATCCTGCGCCTGGGTAGTTGAGGCTGTGCGGCCCGTGCCTATGGCCCATATAGGCTCGTAGGCTATCACTATATTGTCCAGCCTTTCCTCGCCCAGGTGAAAGAGGCCTGCCTTTATCTGGCTTTCTACATATTGGTTTTGGGTGTCGGCGTCGCGTATCTCCAGAGGCTCGCCGCAGCAGAAGATCACATTCAGGCCGTGTGCCAGCGCCTGGTTTACCTTCTTTGCTATGGTGGCATCGTCTTCCTTGCAGTACTCGCGGCGCTCAGAGTGCCCTACTATCACGTAGGCTACCTCGGCGCTCTGCAGCATAGCGGCCGATATTTCGCCGGTATAAGCACCCGCTGCCTCGTGGTGGCAGTTTTGCGCGCCCAGGTGCACATTCATCATCCCCGCCAGTTGCGACGAGGTTTGGTGCAGGTTCACGTAAGGCGGCGCTATCACTACTATCTTAGATTCAGTAAGGGTGGGCATACCTTTAAACAGCTCATTTACCAGGTCTGCACCTTCGTGCAGGGTAAGGTTCATTTTCCAGTTGGCAGCTACTATTTTTTTGCGCATTTTTTGTTCGGAATTAGGAATTAGTTATTGGGAATTTGGATCGTTGTTTGTTTATTTATTGTCGTAGATATGTTTATACATGGCTATTTCGGCATCGCTAAGGTGCAGGCCGCGGCGGTTCATCATACGGTTTGCGGTTTCCATAGCGCGGTTAAAGTCGTAATTGGCGGTGCTTTCACAGCCACCCCATGAGAACGACCGCACAAACTTCTCGGGAAACCCACCACCAAAGATATTGCACGACACACCCACCACAGTGCCGGTGTTGAACATGGTATTGATGCCACACTTGCTATGGTCGCCCATCAGCAGCCCGCAAAACGTAAGCCCTGTGCTTACCGATGTGTTGGCTGCTTCGTCCCATATCTTTACGCCGTCGTAATTGTTCTTCAGGTTAGAGCAGTTGGTATCGGCGCCCAGGTTGCACCATTCGCCTATCACGGCATTGCCCAGGTAGCCATCGTGGGCCTTGTTGCTGTTGGCGAAGAATACCGCGTTGTTTATCTCGCCGCCCACCTTGCAGCCGGGGCCTATCGTTGTAGCGCCGTATAGCTTGGCGCCCATCTTCACCACGCCCTGCTCGCATATAGCTATAGGGCCGCGCATCATAGTGCCTTCCAGCACCTCGGCGTTTTTGCCTATGTATATGGGGCCGGTAGCGGCATTGAGTATGCAGCCGGCGTAGATGTTGGCACCTTCTTCTATAAATATGTTTTCCGCGCCTGTTACTATTACGTTCTCTGGTAGGGCAGCGCTGGTGCGGCCCCTGGTCATCAGCTCAAAATCGGCGCGTAGCGCACGGTCGTTCAGTGAGAAGATGTTCCAGATGTTCTTTAAGCAAAGCACTTCACCCTCATAATGTTGCGCCGGTAGGGTAGGGAGGGTGTTGTTGAGCTCTTTTATGGTTGGTGTGCTGCCAGTAAGGCGTGCGGCAATAATGGTGTAGCCATTTGCCAGTGCCTGCCCCGGCTGCAGGTGGCCTATAGCCTCGGCCAGCGCTGGCGTAGCAAAAATGCCTCCATTGATATATATATTATCAGCCCCCGCATTTTGCGGAAACACAGGCTGCAGGTAGTCTTCGGTAAGCGAGCCGGTGGTGGTGTGCATGCACTCTTCCCAGCGCTGGCGCATGGTAAGTATGCCGCAGCGTATATCTGCCACAGGGCGTGTATGGGTGAATGGAAGTAGCCGGGGGCGGTTGGCGTCGTCGAAAAGGATGTAGTTCATGATTTTAGTACATAGTCGTTAGTATATAGTAGATAGTCGTGTGCCTATGTGTTTCTGTATGTGTCCTATGATCCTATGTGGTTAGTATGCGTATTGACTATTTAACCAATCAACAAATAAACCAATCAACTAACCCGCCTTCATTAAAACAAAAAAACGCTAAACCGGTAGGTAGAGCGTTTTTTAGAAATGGTGTTATCGCAACTATGCTTTCTTTTCGTAACGTTTCTTGAACTTCTCGATACGGCCTGCGGTATCTATGAACATAGACTTACCGGTGTAGAAAGGGTGAGAAGTATTAGAGATCTCGACCTTTATTACCGGGTATTCTTTACCGTCTTCCCACAATACTGTTTCTTTCGACTGTGCTGAAGAGCGCGTCAGGAACATTGTCTCGTTCGATGTGTCTTTGAACACTACCATGCGGTATCCGTCTGGGTGAATGCTTTTTTTCATTTTATATATTTTTTAGTGCATGGGTTTTGCCATGCGTTATTTTGAGTGTGCAAAGGTAAGGGGTTTTCTTTGATTAACCCTATTCTTTTACAAATTTCTTTATATCTCCGTCTGCTTCCTCGGCAGTCTGGTATTTGCCCACTATTTTTCCGCTAGGGTCTACCAGGAATGCCTGTGGTATATACTGTATGCCATAAGCTGCAGCTGCTGCAGAGCTCCAGTAGCCCAGGTCGCTGATGTGGTTC
>JABDHF010000129.1 GCA_013285595.1 Bacteroidota bacterium | reverse complement strand
TATCGCCCCTTTATACACCACATTCTCACCATTTCCACCAGGCATCGCTACAACTATCAGGTAATAATAGTCGCCTATATCCTGCGGCGCACCATTAAAGGTGCCATCCCATCCGTGGTCTATGCTATTTGAGTAAAACACCTGCTGCCCCCACCTGTTATATACACGCAACTCCACAAGGTGCTGATATTTCATACCCACCGGGCGGAATACATCGTCATGCCCATCGCCGTTAGGCGTAAAGCCCGAAGGTATGCCCATATTCATATTGCTATCTACTGTTATGGTAACAGATGCAGAGTCGACACACCCAAACTCACTCATACCATACACAGTATACGTCGTTGTGATCAGCGGCGTAGCCACCGGGTTATTTATATTCGGGTTATTCAGTGTTCCGTTTTCAGGCGCCCATCTATACTGGAAAGCATTATCAGCGTTCAGCTGTATCTTGCTGCCATAAGGTATCGTCTGGCTGATGGTAACATTGGTCAGCGGTTGTGGCGACTGTATGCTCAGGTCTGCCGTTGTTGGGTCGCTCAAGCAGTTAAAGAGGGTATAGGTTAGCGTATATATGCCAGTATCAGCATAAGTAAAGGCAATTATATATGGTTTTGCAATGCTTGAGGTAAACCCGTTAGGTCCCGTCCACGAAAAAATGCCATCATCCTTATCATCCGTTGCCGTAAGGAATAGTGTTTGGTTATTACATATTGGCTCACTGGTCGCCAGCACCGGAGGTGGCGGGTTAGGCGGGTCTACCAGCATCACAGGCCCTGCGGGTAAAGACACACAACCCGTAACCGCATCTGTAACATAAATGTTTGTATAAGTGCCTGTATCCAGCAGTCCGGTCGATGGTATATTAATAAGCACCCGAGCGCTGCTATCCGCAGTTATGGTTACCGGGGCAGCCGTAACCCCATTATAGTCATAGTTCACAATATACGATTCGTTCGATACTACTCCGTTCAGTATTATCGCTCCATCGGTGCCCCCGCAAGTTGTTGGGTTGGTAGAGTCTACTCTGTCTATGTGCGGTAACCGGTTCACCGTCACGTCAGTTGATACCAGGCATGCCGCACTGAAAGAATAAGTAATAGGTGTAATGCCCGGCGACACCCCCGATACTACTCCGGAAGCCGCATCTATCGTTGCTACAGATATATCAGTGCTGGCCCAGGCTCCGCCGGGCACGTCGTTCGTCAGCGTTATCGTGCTGCCTACGCATACCGCTGTTATTCCGCCTATGGCGCTCGGCATCGGTGTCACCGAAACCGGTGCATGGGCCTTGCAGCCTGTAGGCGAAGTATAGGTGATCATAGCGGTGCCTGCAGATGCCCCGGTCACTATCCCCGCGCCGGAAACCGTTGCTACCGCAGGGGCGCCGCTGATCCAGGTACCACCCGCTGGGGTATCTGCCAGGGCTATTGTTTGGCCCACGCACACATTGCCTGGCCCGGTAATGGGCCCCACGGCAGCTATCACCGTCACGGTTACATAAGAGTAGTAGCCATTTGCCGTGTACGAGATATTGGCAACACCTACCGTTACGCCACCGGTCACCGTTATCGATGTGCCTGTTGTAGCGCTTACCGATGCAATGGCAGCGTCCGATGAGCTCCATACGCCACCTGGCGTACTTTCTGTAAAAGTCGATGTAGTGCCGGCACACAATACTACACCCGTTGTAGTAGCAATAGCCGGGTACAGCACAAGCGATACAGCCCCATTGCCCGAAGCGCTGGTAGTGCCATTTATCAACCCTGTTGTTATCGCCGTCGGGTTCACATAATTAGCGCCGCCACCACCGCCAGCTGTCACTGTATTTACACCCAGGGCTGTAGTATTACCCGCGCCGCCGCCGCCGCCGCCGCCATAGCCCGCTCCGCCGCCGCCGCCGCTCTGGCTGCCGGTAAGTCCTTCGCCACCATTGCCGCCGTTGCCAGGGGCTCCCGCTCCTGCTGCAGACCCACTATAAGCTATACCGGCTCCGCCTGCGGCGCTAAAGCTGCCTGCCGTACCGCCCGAGCCACCAAAATTTGGAGAAACACCTATGCCATTGCCGCCAGAGGGGCCGCCTGCGCCTCCCGCCACGGTCGACGATAGCGCACCGCCGCCGCCACCGCCGCCTGCTTCCAGCAGCAGCGCAGAGCCTGTTGTATTTAATACTGCAGAAGAGCCGCCACCTGCGCCACCGCACACATCGGTGCCCACAATACCGGTAGGCCCGGCAAAACTGCCCGAGCTGCCTCCCTGCCCGTAGCCTGCACCTCCCGGTACTCCGGCAGTGCCAGACAAAACGGGAACGCCTATAGTTCCGGCCATCCCCACGTAATAGGTAAGTGAAGTAATAACGGTAGGCATGGCTACATTCAAAGTACACACCACCGATCCGCCTTTACCGCCCGCGCCTCCATCCGGAAAACCCGTGCCGGAACTGCTGCTCGCTCCGCCGCTGCCACCTGCCATAGTAACAATACAGCCCGATACCCCGCATACCCCCGGTATATTAGGCACGGGAAAAAGTACTTGCGCATTGGTATTCCGGGCCCATCCGGACAAAATAAGAGCGAGTATGATAAGTCTTGAACTGTAGAGTCGGTTCATTGATGATATATTATTCGTGATCAGGTTAAGTATTATTTGTAGTTACTAAAAACATTCGCACATAATATATTTTTTTGCATGTGCCAAAATTAAAATAACTAAAACATAATAGACAACAAATTAATTAATAAAGTTGGCTTCCGCAAACCTTTTAGTATCAATATATACGAAGATAGCGCTTATCTGTGTTTTTCTAATTTGCCCTTTGCCGTCTTTCGCGCCGTCAGGCGGGCAAGATACTGCTGCGCAGAGCGGCGAAACATAAATGTACGCCCAAAAAGGGCAATGAAAGCAAGCAGTGGGCTCAGAAAAGTAATGCCTATCGCAAAAAGCGCATTGCCTATAGCCAGGTTGCAGCCCACCCGGTATTCCCGTTCTACATCCGTCGTAATGGTCGATTTGAATAATTCTTTATGTATTACAGCATGGTCCCATATCGTATTCTGGAAGTAGGCAACTATCAGCACATTTATGCTATACATCAACATCGCCGGCTTATTAAAAAAATCATTACTAACAAGTGAGCTGGTAAAGGGCAGCAGCACTATGAACAGCAGCCAGCATATATTATATATCATCATCTTCGAGTCTATATCTTTTATATATACAAAAAAACGATGGTGATTTACCCAAAATACAGCTATGATCATAAAGGAAAGAAAAAAGGCGGCAAACGAGTGCCATGCACACGCAATATCTGCAAAAGTGAGATGAGGCCCCCGCGGTGTCACCTTCAGTTCCAGTGCAAGCAGCGTTATAGCTATAGCTACCACAGCGTCGCTGAAAAATATCAGCCGCTCCAGTTCCAGGTTCTTTTCGTGCTGTTCATGCTCCATATCCACAAAAGGTCTTAGCTAACATAAAGATAATGGCTTAGGTCAAATTTTAGCACGGCACAACACCTGCGATTCTTTAAGTCCATAAATTCGAGTTCAGCCAGTGCAGCGGAGAAATCCCCCGGGCACCCGCAATCAGCCGACCGGAGTCGGGCATCGCAACCATCGAAGCCGTCATTTCGCAGTGCAGCGAAGAAATCCCCTGAGCACCAGCAATCCC
>JABDHF010000128.1 GCA_013285595.1 Bacteroidota bacterium | reverse complement strand
GGGTTTCTGCTTATTCCACTCCAATCTATATTCAGATTTGCCTATGCACCAGGCCTTCACCGTAGGTCAATTGATTTAGGTGATTTTGCGCAATTGGAAGTAAAATAGTAGTTTCCAAACCTATCCCTTTTTTAGAAATCATATGAATATCTCCATAATGGTTTCCAACAATTTTTTTGCAAAACGGTAGTCCAAAGTTGATATACTTATCACCCTTATTTTTCTGCAATTTAAAAATAGATTTTTCTATCTCATAACCATAATTTGCGTTGTCCGTTATTACAATTTTAGCAAAGTCAAGGTAACGGTACTTTCCTTTTATAATACGGAAACTGTTTTGTTGAACCACACTGCATTCGATAGAAATTGTTAGGGGTGTTGAACTTTCTTGGTGTTCCATGCAGTGTCTGAAAATATAAGAAAACAGCAGGCTCATCTGCTTTTCATTTCCTTCGACCTCAGGCAGAGGCTCGATGGAGAAGGAGATATCGCGGCACCCCACGGTGGCTTCTGTGAGTGCGTTTTGTACAAGCTGATTCATATTAAGGCGCTGATAATCGCCAGTAGAAATATTAAGACCAATATATGTATCGAGATCTGCGGCAAGCTGTCGCAGACGGATACATTCTGAACCAATCTTTTGTAAGAAAGTCATCCGTTCAGGCGATATTAGTTGCTGTACCTCCCTTGATACCATATCGGAGAACACGGCTATTTTCCGAATGGATTCCTGTAAGTCATGCGAAATAACCTTGCTGAACTGGGATGTGTCATCGTTGATCTCTGTAAGTCTGCTTAGTTGCTTGTCTAGCTCTATGCTGTGCAGTTCCAACTCTTTTTTAGCCACCATCAACTCGTGATTTTCTTCCAGCGCCCGTTCTGCCTTCCTACGCGCACTCAATAGCTCCTCCTCATATTTCTGACGCTCTGTTATGGGAACAAAAATACAGTGAGTCGCAACAAATCCATCAACATCCTTTCTTACTGCATTGCACATAACCGGCAATGCTCCCTTGTCCTTTGTTCTCAGAGAAAAGAATATCTCACTTGCATGTCCATGCAATCGTACCAAAGGGAAAAAATGAGTCTGGTAAAATATTCTGCCTGCAATGCTGAACAATGTTTCGATGCTTCTTCCGGCTACCTCGCCTTTTTGTGCATACCCTAGCAGTGCCAACAGCGTGGCATTTATGCCGGTTATGACGCCAGCATCAGAAAATGTTAAAAACCCGCAAGGAGCATGTTCTAGGTAAGTTACAACCAGGTCTCTCATACAGCGTTTTAGTTTTCCTTAGTTTCTTTAAGGTACTTTTTAATCCCCATTATTGTTTCTTCCGGGGCGCTCATATGTGGGCAATGGCCCGTAGCCGCCAACACTTGTAGCGTGCTGCCGGGAATATGCTTGTGGAGATAAGCTCCCACTTCCAGCGGTGCAACAAGATCATCGGAGCACTGCATAATTAGTGAAGGTACCTTAAGTTTGCCGAGGTCATTGCGGTTGTCTGAAAGAAATGTTGCTTCGGCAAATTTTCTTGCTATTTTAGGGTCTGTAGAGCAGAAACTCTCTGTAAGCTCTTGGCCTAATTCAGGGCGATCGCCATTTTTCATTATTGCAGGAGCTAGAAAATTTGCCCAGCCAATGTAATTCTTATCCATTGTATCCAGCAGCTCGTCTATATCCTTCTTTTCAAAACCGCCGATGTACCCGGCGTCATTGATATATCTGGCCGAAGGGCCGACAAAGATCAGTTTTGAAAAAATTGCCGGTTGCCGGTTTGCTGCTAAAAGACCTATCATTGAGCTTACCGAATGCCCCACAAAAATAATGTTACTCAGACTCAGCTCATGGCATATATCTAACACATCATCGGCATATCCATTCAGGTTGCTGTACTTGTCAGGATTATAAGCAGCCAAGTCAGACTTACCGGAGCCTACATAATCGAACACTACAATTTTATAATCATCTTCAAATGCGGGTGTGAGAAACCGCCACATATTCTGATCACAGCCAAAGCCATGTGCAAACAGCATAGGTTGAGTGCCTTTTCCCCACACTTTGACATTATTCCGGGTAATAACAGACGCTTCCATAAAGGTAGTTTTCAGGATAGATAATTAAGTTTTACATTTGCAAAAGTATCTGCTTTTTTTGTTCAAAACACTAAAATTCCGACAGTGGCAAATATTATTACATTATTTATTACCGATGATGATGAGGATGACAGGGATTTTATTATAACTGCTTTATCTAAAGAGAGTTTTGATTGTAAATTTATTGTATGCGAGAATGGTGCGGATCTGATCAACAAACTCAGAGCAGTTGCCCATCTGCGGGCACATATAGTATTGCTCGATCTAAATATGCCTGTAATGAATGGGTATGAGACACTGAAGGTAATAAAGAACGATTCTGCACTAGGCTGTATACCTGTTATCATACTTACGTCATCCTCAAAGCCGGATGATGAGCAGTACTGCTACGATCTGGGCTGCAATGTTTTCCTGAGAAAACCATTATCGCTGGATGGTTATGATACCCTGGCTGTCAATATTATTTCGTTTGCAAAAGCTAATGCGAATAGTTGTGCTTGACGCTTCATTGGTCATCGAGGCTAGTATATGATGTCTGCTCCGCTATCGCTCTACAGCCACCCACCCGCAGGTAAATTGGAGTTCCTCATTTTTGTTCAGCACACATTGCGCCATGCCAAACAAACACTTGCCTTTGAACAATATCTTTAGAGGATAAGACAAGAGATTGTTTGCCCTCAGGGTTGCTGTCGCAAGCATGTCACACTGTGTGCAGTTCACAAAAATTCCTCACGGCAGCTGCTGTGTCCTTTTGTCCGCATCCTTCATTGCGAAAAAGCATGTTCCACTGCACAGACCTAACACAGCTTGGATTCTTTTGCAACGCCAAAGCTATACAGTAAAGACACCATGCTTCACACAGCCAAGCGCACCTCATGCTTATTTCTCAACTCAGTCAGCAAACAAAGGTCCACCCGCTGCCTTTATATGTGCTCGCCTGCATTGCCGCCGGACTGCGTTTCAGATCAGTGCTGTCAAAAGCCCATGCATATTGCATGCCACACACCAATCCTTCACTGTGCGACCTGGCGCTATTGCACTTGACAGGTCGCGCCAGCCGGCGGCACTCGCAGGAAACCCGCTTTGCTTGGTTTCCTTTCTGGCGAGCCGCTTCGCAGTGATCGCAATGAAATATTGCAATCACTGGGCGCACGCACCGCTGAGGGCTCTTTTTCCCTTTGCTTTTGAAAATTAGGGTTGAACAAAAAGTGTTAAAATAAGGAGATGATCAAGGCAGTGCAGCTATGTATGCCAGCGCACGTTTATATTCTAGCTTTTTTTTTGTTTGAGAAGAGTACGTTATCAGGTTTTAATTTCGTCTCAACCTGAAAGAGTCCGAATTGAATTGCGTATATAGCTAGGCCGGTACGAGAGTTTACTCTAAGTTTATTGAATAACCGATCTCTATATCCCTCAATAGACTTTGTCGTTAGCTCTAATTTTCCAGCAATTTCACCATAGCTGAGGTCTGTCGGACAGAATTTTAGGAAATCTATCTCATGGTCGGTAAAATGTGGCAGCTTTATTTTTCCTTTTTTAATTCTACTAAACAAACGGCTCGTCGCTGTATTTGAATAGTAATAATCATCGTTGTAGATCGTGATGAGGGCATGTTTTATATCTTCAGGATCGCAGCTCTTAAGCAAATATCC
>JABDHF010000127.1 GCA_013285595.1 Bacteroidota bacterium | reverse complement strand
ACATGAAGATGGGACAGATACAAAAGAGCAAAGCGGCTTGCGCCGCTTTGCTCTTTTGTATGACTTAAAACTTAAATAAGTTATGCTGTTGCAGTTTCAGATGCAGCGGCAGCGGCGGTAGCAAGTGCGGCTACGTCGTCAGAGCTTGGGCCGTACATACCCGGAACCGGAATATCGAGGAGGCGCAGGTAAACGCTGAGCTGACCACGATGGTGGTAATGGTGGCTGTAAGCTACAGAGCGTATCACTACTTTTTTGGGCATGGAGAAGATCACATGGTCGCCATTGCGGAGGGTCCACATTTTATCAAAATCTTCATCTTTTGCACTTTCAAGCGATGATACTGCTTTATTTACATTCTCATCGAGCTTTGCAAGCAATTCTTCTGTGCTTGCAGATATTACGGGTTTGTAATTCATTGTAGACAGGTCAAGCTCATCAGTTGTCATAGTCATTGCTACCCATCCTGGCAGTTCAGCTACGTGGTTGGCGAGGTTGCCAATTTTCATTGATTTTTCGTGTGGCTTCCAGTCGTTATTGTTTGTAGGTACACGCTCCAGCATTTTGCGGGTATTTGCAGCTTCCATTTTCAGTTCTGCAATTAAAGATTGGTTATGTGACATAGCTAAATGTATTTTTGTGAAAATTAATACATTTTCCGGTAAAAAGCGGAGTTAACTTAAATATAAGATATGCTGCATAAATTATTTTTCATGGCTATCAGCCTGCTCATTATCAGCGCATGCGGGTGCGCGCAGGGTGGTGGCAATAGCGGTGGCTTCTCCGCGCTCAAAGGCAATGGTATAGCTGTTTGTTTTTACAATTGCGAGAATTTCTTTGACCCGGTTCACAACCCGGCAAAGGAGGATGATGAGTTTACCCCCGAGGGAAAATACCATTACACCCAATTCGCTATATGCTCTTTTAGACCAAATTCATTTAGTAAAAAAAGCCCGAAGGGCTTTAACATGAATAGCCACCGGTGAAACCGGTGGAAAGATTTGGGCGTAACACCAACCCCGAAGTGGGTTGAACGACCTTAGGAGATAGCAAAAATTATAAATGTCAAAATGAAGAAAAGCAATAATCCACTCAAATTCCTCCATCTTACCTTACACTCAAATAGCTACACTATGAAACACTCATTGTTAATAAAGAATATGATTTTTGCAGCAAATATGCTGCAATTGGGGAGTACAAAAAAGATGAAAAATAGCGGCAGTCCTCCCCAAAAAACACACTCAAACCCGCTACAGGCAGGCATTTTCGTTTCAGAGCAAAACAGAAAACAGAGCAGAAAAACATACCTCCCCTCCCCGGCAATGTTCGCTAAAATCATTTACGAAACAAGAGAAAGCCCCTTTAGGGGTTTGGGGTAAAACATAGGCAGTCCTCCCCAAAAAACGCACTCAAACCCGCTACAGGCAAGGCTTTCGTTTTTCAGGCACCTCTCTTAAGATTACTAAAGCTGGGGCATGTTGCAGAGCAGCCGAAAAAAGCCTATAATGCCTGGTTTACCAGTATCTTCCTGGTTACCGGGGTGATATTGCCATTCTCAAAACTTATTTTAACAAAGTATATACCCTTGCTAAGGTGAGCGGTATTAACCTCATAGGCTGTCTTGTTAATGTTTCTTGCCTGCACCGCTACGCGGCCTACCTCGTCAAACAAGGTTATGTCTTTTACCAGTTCTGAAGACATTATATTAAGGGCCTCATTAGCCGGGTTAGGATACAATGTTACCTCCGTGTTGATGTTAGTTGTATTTACAGATGAAGGTGGCGTTGACGTACAAACCAGGTTATAAAGAAAAACCTTCACCAGCGAATCCACCAGGTTCAACTTAGCAGCATTGCTATTCCACGGCACATGGCCATCAACAGGGAAAACCATGCTCAGGTGATAAATGCCGTTGGCTGTGTACACCGGCTCCAAAGAGCCCAGGCCGCAGAGCTTTACATGTACATTTAATGGGCTGGAACTGGAGCCCAGGTTAGGATACCCGCAGGTATAAGGTACCACCTCGTCTTCAGCGCCCTGCGCATTTACCGACGGCTTGTCGCCAGCCTGCACAAACGAGGTTTCGTTTAAGCCGCCTGCCAGGTCAATGATGCCTTTTGATCGTACTGTATATCCGTCATTACCGCTGTTGCCATCAAAGCCGCCATTGGCATCTATTGCTGTTCTGATGTAAGATGGGCATTCCATTGTGTCGGATATATACCCCACATGCATATATAGTACTGCCCCAGCGGAATTGCCGCCTATATAAATGTTGTTCGTATCTATTTTATAAGTATTAGTAGTAGAGGCATCTTTCATAAAGAAGCGGATAGCGGCTTTGCCATCGCTCATCGCCTTTACCACTTCATCTATAGCACCAGTGGAATCGGTAGATAGCATAGTTAACAGTTCGCTTAAACGATAGTCTATAGATGCAGTTACATACCCGCGTTTTGCTAACCTGAGGCAAAGGGAGTCTACCATAGGGTCATCTTCCCGTGTGCCGGTTAAAAAGCTGCCACCGTGCGCCAGGATAATAAGTGGCCTGGCATGAAGCGTATCTCCTGCCGGCTGGTATATATCCATTTTAAGAGAATAGGGCGTCGAGTATACCGGGCTATCTACAGTAACCGATGGGAATATCTCATTAAGATAACGGCCCGACGGGCACTGGGCGCCCGCAGTATATGCCAGCAGCAGGCATGCCAAACCAAGATACAACTTGCTCATTTTAAAGGATTTTCTGTTAAATGCAACTACAAGATACTTACTTCTAGGCACTTATCGCCAAAACACAGGCAGATTTTAGCATACGTAGACTGATTGCTGGTAACACCGGTTACAATATACCCACCTTAAAGCCCAGCAGCCAGTTTACTCCCGGCATCGGCCGGAATGCTACCACCTGGTATTGCTCATTCCATATATTGTTGCATTGCGCGGTAAGCTGCAGCTGGTGGTTGCGGATGGTAGTGTTATACATCACCTGTATATTGCCCGTTTGGTAAGGTAGTATATACTCCGATTCATCAGTAGTTGTAAAGCGGTAACCGGTATAGGTGTGGTTGTAGTTAAAGTAAAACCGGCTATAGCTAAAACCTACATTCAGCTGGCCATTATATCTTGGGGTATAAGGTATCTGCTTGCCCACACTGCCGTCATTCTGGATATAGCTGCTCACAGTAGTAGATAGGATATATGCTGTATTCACCCCCAGGTGCAGTTGCCATTTTCCTATTGTATAGGTCGCCGTATTTTCTGTCTCTACGCCACGGCTATGCACTTCCGCAATATTGTGTGGCGTCCATATAGCCCCCCCTATCCACAATATCCAGTCGTGTATATCACGGGTAAATACCGAGAGGTCCTGGTATAATGTAAAGCGCCCGGCCTTTAGCTTTATGGTGTAACCCGCATCTTCATTCCACCCTTGCTCGGGCTTCAGGCTGGCATTGCCACCGGGGAAATAATAAAGCTCATTCAGCGTAGGCGCCCTGTAAGTGCGCTGCACGTTAACCCTTGCAATAAGCCAGTCTGTAATGCTCAGCGAGGCATCTGCACCGGGCAGGAAAATACTTTGGGCATTAATGAACTCTCCCCTCGCATTTACACCCACGTCCAGCCTGTTCCTGAATAATTTGACATCATAAACCGC
The DNA here is from genome assembly GCA_013285595.1 of Bacteroidota bacterium. Taxonomy (GTDB): domain Bacteria; phylum Bacteroidota; class Bacteroidia; order Chitinophagales; family Chitinophagaceae; genus Nemorincola. The sequence continues at coordinate 150 of JABDHF010000127.1, read as the reverse complement.
AGCCAGCGCTGCTTTGTTCTGGTACTTCGTAGTATTGCTGTCCGCTACATTGATCCACGATATTTGCACCGGTACAAACAAAAGCAATTGCCCGTATTGGTGCAGTTGTTTCTTCCACCCAACCTCCCCGAACGACTGGTACGCAACATT
>JABDHF010000126.1 GCA_013285595.1 Bacteroidota bacterium | reverse complement strand
AGGAGGAGAAAAATAAGCTGCGGGAAACGGAGTTTGACATGAAGCTAAAGGAGCGTGACATGCAGCTGGACCAGCAGCGCAAACTTATAGAAGAGATGAAGCGCAAGAGCGAGCAAGGCTCTATGCAGCTACAGGGCGAGGTTCAGGAGTTGGCGCTGGAAGAGCTGCTGCGCAATGCGTTCCCGTTTGACGTAGTGAGCGAGGTGGGGAAGGGTGTACGTGGCGCAGACTGTATACAAACCGTAAGGAACAATTACGGGCAGGAGTGTGGACGGATCATTTTTGAGAGTAAGCGGACAAAGGATTTCAGCGAAGACTGGATAGAAAAGCTGAAGGCCGATATGCGGGTGCAGGGCGCTGATATAGGCGTAATAGTAACGCAGGCTATGCCGAAGGGCATGAATTGCTTTGGCGAAAAAGATGGGATATGGATATGTACGTTTAGCGAGGCGAAAGCGCTGATATATGTGCTGCGCGATGCGGTGATAAAGATATTTACTGCTGCCAAAAGGCAGGAGAATAAGGGTGATAAAATGACGTTGCTATATAGCTACCTGGTGAGCGGGGAATTTTCGGAGCAATGGAATGCGATACGGGAGGGCTTTATGAGCATGCGGATATCTATACAAAAAGAGCGCGACCAGATGGAGAAGATGTGGAAGGCGCGGGAAAAGCAGCTGGAGAAAGTATTGCTGAATGCGGCACACATAAAAGGATCAATAGAGGGCATAGCGGGTATGGATGTAGACCTGAATTTGCTGGAGGAAGGGGAGGAGGCGGAGAGGCTTATTGGTTGATTGGTTGATTGGTTAATTGGTTATTGGTTAAAAGGTTAATTGGTTAATTGGTTAATTGGTTAAAAGGTTAATTGGTTAAAGGGTTTTGGGTTAACAAATTATGATGGGAATTTTTTATTTTTTCGAAAAAGTGTACTTTGCCGGCAGATAAAATGTGTATTTATGAATTACGAGAAATTAACCAAACTGGCTGAGCTGCTTAACAGTGAGCACGGAGACCAGGACCGCCACGGATTTATTGTTGCGCCGCATAGCGAAACGCAGTTTAACAACCATAAGAATGCACTGCTGCACACAGGCAGGATATTCAATTACCAGCCAATATCTGATGAGAAGCTGGGTATTTACTCTGTAACTAGGGACGAGTCGGCTGATTATACACATGTGCCATTAGAGCATACTGAGTATGATGCGCTGGCTACCGAAGGAATAAGGCCGCTACTCAATGAATACCTGGAGTTTGCAAAGTCGAGAGTGTAATATCGCTTTAAAGAAGCCTGCAATATTGAATTATGGCAACTGAAAAAAAAGGTTCGGCAACGCCCTATTCAATCGGGTCTGTAATTTCTAAAGACGGTACAGCGATAGGGTACAGGCAATGCGGGAAGGGGCCGGGTGTTATCCTTGTGCATGGCAGTATGATGTCGTCTCAGAACTTTATGGGGCTGTCTATTGCCCTTTCTGATTCGTATACCGTATATGTGCCCGACCGCCGTGGCCGCGGAATGAGCGGGCCGCATGGAGATAACTATAGCATAGCAAAAGAATGTGAAGATATACAGGCGCTTGTCGGCAAGACGGACGCCCGTTTTATTTTTGGGTTGAGCTCGGGGGCTATTATTGCTTTGTACTCGGCTTTGATGTTGCCGGCGTTGACTAAGGTGGCTTTATATGAGCCGCCTTTATCCGCGGGTGGGTTCAGCTCGAATGCATGGGTAAAACGCTATGAGCAGGAACTTGTGCAAGACAAGCTGGGCGCCGCATTTACCAGCATCATACAGGGCACTGCGGATAAGGGGCTTATGGGTATGCTGCCGCGCTTTGTACTGGTGCCAGTAATGAACATGATGATAAAGGCCGAGGCAAAGGAAGTAAAAGAAGATACGGTATCGGTTACATCGCTGATACCTACGTTTCATTACGACGCCATGCTTGTTAGCGAAACGGAAGGGCAGATGGAAAAGTACACACAGTTGGCGGCCGATGTGTTGCTGATGGGTGGCAGCAAAAGCATTGGCTACCTGGGGACGGCACTTGATGCTTTGGAAAAAATGTTACCACATTGCCGCAGGGTTGAACTGCCGGGGCTGGGGCATATTGCCGCAGATAACAGCGGCAAGCCTGAACTGGTAGCCAGGCTGCTAAAGGACTTCTTAGCGGAAGCGTAAGGAAGGTTGCCTTGTACTTTATACCCGCTCAATAATCACAGCATATCCCTGGCCGAGGCCGACACACATAGTGGCTAATGCATAGCGCTTTTGTGTTTTTTGCAATTCCAATGCTGCAGAATAAATTATGCGCGCACCTGACATACCAAGAGGATGGCCAAGTGCAATAGCGCCACCGTTCGGATTTACGCGTGGATCATCGTCGGCAAGGCCAAGCTCGCGGAGGCAGGCGATGCTTTGTGCGGCAAAGGCTTCATTCAACTCTATTACGTCTATGTCGTTTAGTGTGAGACCTGCTTTGGCAAGTGCCTTCTTTGTAGCGCCTACAGGGCCTATGCCCATTATGCGGGGTTCTACGCCTACTACGGCAGAGCTTACTATGCGGGCTTTAGGGGTTGCATTATAGTTCTTTACTGCGTCGCCTGATAATATGTATAATGCCGCTGCACCATCGTTAAGGCCAGATGCGTTGCCTGCGGTAACAGTGCCCGGTTTTTTGAAGGCGGGTTTTAGCTGGGCAAGCTTTTCTACTGTTGTGGCTGGTTTAATAAACTCATCGCTTTTTACAATAAGCGCGTCACCTTTCTTCTGGGCTATTTCCACCGGCGCTATTTCTTCCGCAAGGCGGCCAGACTGCTGTGCTGCTGCGGCTTTCATTTGCGAGCGGTAGGCAAAGGCATCCTGGTCTTCGCGGCTTATGTTATACATTTCTGCGAGGTTCTCGGCTGTCATACCCATGGCATCTGTGCCATACATATCCTGCATCTTTGGGTTGATGAAGCGCCAGCCAAAGCTGGAATCAAACATCTGCGCATCCTGGCCAAAGGGCTGTGATGTTTTAGAGATCACCCATGGGCCACGGGTCATGTGCTCAGCGCCACCTGCAAGAAACACATCGCCGTCACCTGCTTTTATAGCGCGGGCTGCATTTATAACGGCAGACATGCCCGATGAGCATAAACGGTTTATTGTTTCGCCCGGTACTGTGATGGGTATACCTGCCAGCAGCAGCGCCATACGCGCGATATTACGATTGTCTTCTCCAGCCTGGTTGGCACACCCAAAGATCACATCATCGATAGCATCCAATGGTATGCCCGGGTTTCTTTCTGCCAGCTTTTTCATTACAAATGCTGCAAGATCATCGGCACGTATGCCAGATAATGATCCCCTGAAATTACCTATGGGTGTCCTGATACCGTCGACTATGAATGCTTCTTTCATGGGTGCAAAAGTAAAAATTTAATGATTTTAAGATCAAATAGTTCGATAGCTTAACTCTATTTAAAGCAAAAGAAGCCCTAGCCCTCCAGGTGGATGGATATAACGATCATGCGGGTATAAAGCCCTTGTATGGCATTGGTGAGCTGCAGGCCGTGGTCTGGGTACAGCTGGTTGGTAAGGCCCTGGCTAAGTTTTATTTCAGGAGAGAAAATGAAGTTAGGGTTGAAGAATTCAAAGCCAACACCCAGCTCAAAACCAAAGTCGACAGGGCTAACCTTCAGGAACTCATCGGGGCGGTTAGAGCGGGCATTTGCCGCCATGTCATAATCGAACTTAACGCCTGCAAGACCATAAAAGCGGAAATTCTTTATACGGTCGCTTTTAAACTTTAACTGCAATGGCAGATGCATATAAATTGACTCTATGCTTTTATTAACGGTGCTGTCTGTAGGGATGCCGTATTCATAAGCCAGGTTTTTTTCGGCAAATGCCAGTGATGGCACAAAGCGGAGATCAATAAAGCTACTCAACCTGAGATTACCTATAAGGCCAAGATTAAAACCAGGCTGCCAATGGGGTTGTATCCGTTTAAAAGTATCTGTATTGGCAAATGATTGTGAATAGGTAACATGATAAACCGACATATTCACGCCGAAGGTGATGCCGAAGTAATAATGTTTGTCATCATGGTCAGACATATTGAGCATCGGGCGCTGCGCTTTGGCTGAATGGGAAAAGAGCAATAAGATACTGATCAGTATAATGCCGTGGCGCATGAATTGGT
>JABDHF010000125.1 GCA_013285595.1 Bacteroidota bacterium | reverse complement strand
CGTCCGGCACGGATATTCCTGGTGGCATGGACCATCTTTATAGCAGCTGTGGTGGTGTTTGTACTGAGGAATGCGGGTGTGTTGCCATATAATAACTACACGCAGTATGCCATGGAGCTGGGCTCTGTGATAGAAGTGGTGTTACTATCGTTCGCACTTGCTGATAAGATCAATACCTTCAGGAGAGAGAAGGAAGAATCACAAGCGCAGGCGCTGGCCGCTGTGCAGGAAAATGAGCGAATAGTAAGAGAGCAGAACGTGATGCTGGAGCAAAAAGTAACGGAACGCACCTACGAGCTGAAGCTCTCTAACGACGACCTGAACAAGGCAATGACCGAACTGAAAGAAGCCGAAACGCAACTGGTGGAGTCTGAGAAAATGGCATCTCTCGGTCAGCTTACAGCAGGCATAGCCCATGAAATAAATAATCCGATCAACTTTGTGACCTCGAATGTAAAGCCACTTAACAGGGACGTGCAAATACTGCTGGAAGCAGTTGACACCATGGAGAAAATGGCGCTGGAAGAAGGCACCCTGGCACAGAAGCAAAACCGTATTGAAGACTATAAAAATGATATAGACTACGACTACCTGAAAATAGAGATAGACCAGCTGCTAAGCGGTATAGGCGATGGTGCATCTCGCACGGCAGAGATTGTAAAGGGGCTGCGCATATTCTCGCGCCTTGATGAAGACGACCTGAAGAAGGCCGACATAAATGAAGGCCTTGACTCAACACTGGTACTCACCAATAATCTGCTGAACAACGTAATAAAGATCCAGAAGAAATACGCTAATTTGCCACTGATAGAGTGTTACCCCGGCAAGCTCAACCAGGTGTTTTTGAATATCATCAGCAATGGCATATATGCCGTGAAAAAGAGGTTTGGTGAAGTTGACGGCGGCACTATCACCATTACAACTTACAGCGACGAAAACCATGTATTTATCAAGATTGCGGACAATGGCACCGGTATGGATGACAATACCAAAAAGAAACTTTTTGAACCCTTCTTTACCACAAAAGATGTAGGAGAAGGCACAGGGCTGGGCTTATCGATAGTGTACAACACTATTAATAAACACAATGGGCAGATAGAGGTAAACTCAGAATTGGGAGTTGGGTCGGAATTTATTATTAAATTACCTTTAATCCAGAAATAACAAATTGGCGCAGGACAAAATAAAAGTCTTATACATAGACGACGAACAGAACAACCTGAATGGGTTCAAAGCCACGTTCCGGTTCGACTATACTATTTTTATTGCCGTCAACATAGAGCAGGCGTATGAGCATCTGCAGAAAAATGCAGAGATAAGCGTAATACTCTGCGACCAGCGCATGCCTGATAAAACCGGCGTACAGTTCTTTGAAGAAATGCGTGAGCAATATCCTGATCCTATACGAATGCTGATCACGGGCTACACAGACATTGAATCAGTGATAGATGCGGTGAACAGAGGCCATATTTTCAGATACATCAAGAAGCCGTGGACAGATACTGATGTACGGTCGGCAATAGAAGAGGCCAATAAGTTTTATGTTACCAACTCTATGCTTGCTGCAAAAAATACAGAGTTGCAGTCGGCTTACGACGAATTGGGCAAGTTTGCCTATAGTGTCACCCACGATCTTAGAGGGCCATTGCTAAGCGTGATAGGTGCGCTGGATGTGGCAAAGACCATGGACAATATAGCAGAGATACGGGAGATACTCGGCATGATGGACGCAGCTGTAAAGAAGCTGGATGAGTTCATCAAAAATACCCATGAATATTACAACCTGAAGCGTGGCAAGCTGGTGTTTGAAGAAATAGACTTCAACAACATTATTGCAGATACCACGGCTATTTTCCGTATTGCAGGCAGAATGGACAATGTACGATACACGGCCCATGTGTCTCAGAACGATGTATTCCTATCTGATGAAATTTCAATAAAGATCATACTTAATAACCTGCTGTCCAATGCATTTAAGTTTCAGCGGAAGACGGCTAGCGACAAATTTGTAGACGTAGATATTAAGGTAGAAAACGACAGCGCCATTATTTTAGTTAAAGATAATGGAATTGGCATACACGAAAGCCATATAAATAATATCTTTACAATGTTTTACAGGGCAACTTCTGAAGAATCAGGTTCAGGTTTTGGCTTGTATAATGTAAAAGATGCACTGACAAAGCTCAATGGAATTATAGAAGTAGATTCGGTTGTAAATGAAGGCACGACTTTTAAAGTAACTATCCCTGGAAAGGCTAATGGAACAAACTGACAAACTGAATTTTATTGTTATTGACGATAGCAAGCTGGATTGTTTTATCGCCGAAAAAATTATTAGGAATAGCGGCAAAACCGATACGGTGAGGTCGTTTCTGCAAGCGAAGGAAGCGCTTGAATACATAGGCGTTGCACAGCCCGAAGAAGATACACACACCATTATACTCGTGGATATACAAATGCCCGTAATGAATGGGTTTGAATTTGTAGAAGCCTTTGAAGCGTTGCCATACGATATCCGGAAGAATTATACGGTATATGTGGTCTCTTCTTCTATCAACGATAATGACCTTCACCGGGTGCAAAACTACAGCACTGTAAAACAATTTATCAACAAACCGCTTACGAGCAATAACCTGGCTAGTATACTGGAATAGCTCTGGTATATTATACATGCTTAATTTTTTTGATCTTTATGAGTTCCCGAATAACACTGGTGGAATGCCCAAGGGATGCGATGCAGGGATGGGAGCACTTTATCCCTACCACGCAAAAAATTGAATACCTGAACACACTGCTGAAAGTAGGATTTGATGTGCTGGATTTCGGCTCATTCGTTTCTGCAAAAGCAATACCTCAGCTTGCTGATACTAAGGATGTAATTCCCTGCCTTGATATGAGCACTACTAACACCAAACTGCTAGCCATTATTGCCAATACAAGGGGCGCTGAAGAAGCGGTGCAGTATGATGAGATCACCTACCTTGGTTTCCCGTTTTCTATATCAGAGACCTTCCAGCTGCGCAATACAAATAAGACCATAGCACAGTCGCTGGCGCAGGTAGAAGATATGCAGCGCCTGTGTGTGCAGCGTGGCAAAGAGCTGGTCATCTATATATCCATGGGTTTTGGCAACCCGTATGGCGATGATTATAGTGCAGAGGTAGCTATTAACTGGGTAGGAAAGCTGGCTCAGATGGGCATCAAAACCATAGCCATGGCCGATACTGTGGGCGTTGCAGAGCCGGGCAATATTAGTTACATCTTCGATCATTTGATACCTGAGTTTAAGGATATACACATTGGTGCACACTTCCATTCATCGCCCGATAAGTGGGAAGAAAAGATACAGGCCGCCTACAATGCAGGCTGCCTGCGCTACGACAGCGCCATGAATGGCATAGGCGGCTGCCCCATGGCAGAAGACGTGCTGGTAGGCAACATAGCTACTGAAAACATAGTACGCTGGTGCGAGCAGAACAACCTGCCGCTGCAGCTGGATAAGGCGGCGTTTGCTGAGGCGTGGCAGATGGCGGGGAGGATATTTGTGTAGGTGGTGTACTGGTTTAAGTGTTTAGCGAAGCGTCACTTAAATCCAGTAACAGCAAGCAGGACTCCGTCCGGCAAAATCATCCTGTCGTCTAATCGAAGTACAAAAGCAATTCACTACATTAGCTTTATGGCAACCAGGTACCGTTTTGGAGAAAACGACTATGCATACTTTGTTACTTATGCGGTAGTCAGCTGGGTCGATGCACTCAGCCGCCCAGCCTATAAAGATATTATTGTAAACAGCCTCGATTTTTGTATCAATAATAAAGGCCTTACGCTACACGCGTGGGTGATCATGAATAACCATGTTCATTTGATAGCAAGCGGCTGTGATGAGCATAAACTGGAAGACATTATGCGCGACCACAAAAAGTTTACTGCGCAGGAATTGCTACGGGCTATTCAAAATAATAACCAGGAAAGCAGGCAATCGTGGATGCTCTGGCTTTTTTCAAGTGCCGGACAAAATAATCCCAATAATAAATATCATCAGTTTTGGCAGCAGGACAATCATCCTGTTAAACTGACTACGATGGAAATGATCATTCAAAAACTGAATTATCTGCATGATAATCCTGTAAGAGCTAGGATAGTCTTTGAACCTCAACATTATGTATATGGCAGTGCTGTTGATTACTTTACTGAACGAAAGGGGCTGTTGCCTGTTACGCTCCTGTTGTGAGCGCAGTACTTCGATTTAGCTTTGGTGCCAATGCTGCCGGACGGAGTCCTTCGTTTTATTACTGGATTTAAGTGACGCTTCGCTAAACACTTAAACCAGTATTGGCGTATATTAGCAGTAAAAAT
>JABDHF010000124.1 GCA_013285595.1 Bacteroidota bacterium | reverse complement strand
AAACATCAAAAGCATCACTTTAACTATTTTTGTGCAGTAAAAATTGTGTGCCACGAGTAAGTGATTAATAAAACATTTTTTCTTTATTGTTTAAATGTTTGCTATATAGTGATAAGCGTTTATGCACTTATAGCCGATGCATATAATAAACTCTTACTAAGCCAGCTGTTAACCATGGCCTCGGCTTTGTTGTATTTCTCTGTAAATTTCTCATCGCCTATATAGAGGAGCTGGCGCGCCCTATCTATTCCATTCATAATAGATGTATGATCCTGACCGCCAAAAAGTGCGGCGACCTGGGTTAAAGTAAACCTGGGGAAATGCATGCGCAATAAAAGTGCTGCGATAAATCTCATTTCTACGATATCGCGGGTACGTATCTTCATTTTATAGCAATCGGTACTCATATTTAGCGACAGCGCGATCACTTCGAGCACTTCGCCGGGAGTTTCAAATATGCTTTCGCCAGGGCAGAGCATTATATTCACCTTCATACCTGTTTTGGTTTTGATCTGCCGCTGAGCAGTGCGGGCTATGCCTCGCGCTATGTCTAATCGTTGTGCCGGTGCTTGTATCATCTTTTAGCCTTTAGTTGTATATGAATCTTAGTGTATTTCAGACAATTTATCTGGCATTAATAATGCTAATGCTGTATTTTTGATGTATTACTATTTTGTATTGTAAAACAAAGATATTCCATTTTATTTGACAAATCCAAATTTTATGGAAAATTTATTTTAAATTTGCAGCATGTATTTAGCCAACAATATAAAATACCTGAGAAAGAAAGCGGGCAAAACGCAGGACGCGCTTAGTGCAGCGGTAAAAATAGGCCGTACCACTATTGCTAATTACGAGGCCGGAATCAGTGAGCCCAACCTGGAGACTTTGCTTACGTTTGCCACATTTTTTGGAGTGGCTGTAGATGCGCTATTGTCAAAAAATATGGAGGAGGAGTCGAAATCTGGTGAAAAAGACATGGCCCTTCGCGCTGTATTGCAAACCCCGGGAACGGCTTATAGCAGTATACCCAAAATAATAACTGTAGATAGTAGTGGGAATGACAATATAATTTATGTGCCGGTAAAGGCAAGAGCGGGGTACCTGAATGGGTTTGGTGATACGGAATTTATGGAAACGCTGCCCACCTTCAGGCTGCCGGGGCTGAATAATGCTACTTATAGGATGTTTGAGGTAGAGGGGCCATCTATGGCGCCCAATGTGCTGCATGGCGACCGCATAATAGGCGAATGGATAGACGACCTGGAAAAGATAAGGGATAATAGGGTATACGTAATAGTGCATGAGGGCGGCGTGGCGGTAAAGCGGCTGGTAAACCGACTGAAAGAGCGTGGTAAGCTATACCTGAAATCGGACACGATAGCGCACCGGCATGAGTACCCGATAGTAGAGGTAGACCCTGCAGATGTAAAAGAGGTGTGGTATGGCCGCCTGAAAATAAGCAGCGACTTTACTGAGCCTGCTGAGGTATATCACCGGCTGGCCGACCTGGAAACAGATGTGATGGAAATGAAGAGAATGATGAAGGGTAACGGATAAAATGCTTATTTGCCACTATCTGCTACCAGATCATTATATTCCGGATGGCTTTTCAGGTACTTGGCTACAAACGGGCAGTAAACGATCATCTTCAGGTTTTGCTTCCTGATGTAGTCGAGTACATATTTTACGAGTATTGAGCCTATTCCTTTTCCCCTTCCTGATTCTGGCACAAAAGTATGCATCAGCACCATATTTCCTTTTAGCCAGCGGTATTCGAGGGTTGCATACTCACCATCTGGCAGCAGTATCTCAAACCTGAATTGTTTTTTGTTGTTTACAACTTCCATTTCATGTGATTTATTCCAGGCAAAAATAGTGATAATAAATGCGCTTTGGATTGGCCTGGGACGACATAAAATAGAAAGAAGCTACCTGTTTAAAGAATAGCTTCTCTTTTATATAAAGCGCAAACGTGATTTTACACACTCCACACACGAGGGCGCCTTATGCGGTTAATTAGTTTTGGGTAGTAGCCTCTTCGTTATGCTTAAGTACTTTGGCTTCTATATAAAAAATAATTTCTTCGGCAATGTTCTTGGTTTGGTCTCCTACACGCTCCAGCTTACGGATGATAGAAAGTACGTAAAGGGCGTCTTTCATTATCAATGGGTTGCCGTGAATGGCTTCGCTGATACGGTCAATGGCGTTCTGATTGATCTCATCCAGTACTTCGTCTTTCTTAAATATGCTGCGGGCGAGAATAGTATCTTCTTTTTCAAAAGCGATACGGGAATCTGCGAGGATACTGATGGAATCATCAAACATTTTGATTAACCCAGCTTCTTCGAATAATTTATGATCGAAGTCGCCCATAGAGCCAATGATGTATTTTGAGATGCCTTCGGCAATATCTCCAATACGCTCGAGGTTATTATTGATCTTGAGAATTGCCAACAAAAAGCGGAGATCAATAGCTACAGGGCAGTAGAGCGCAAAAATATCTTCGCAGTCACGGTCGAGCTTAAGCTCGAAGGCATTTACTCGTTTTTCTTTAAGCACCACTTCCCTTGCGAGGTCGCGGTCGAAGTTGAGCATGGCTATTCTTGCCTTTTTCAGCTGGGATTCAACGAGGTTCCACATGCTTACTACTTCCTCCTTAATTGAAACCAACTCGTTTTCTAATTGTGTCATTGCTGTAATCTTTTTACAATTAACTAAATCTTCCTGTAATATAGTTTTGCGTACGTATATCTGAAGGGTTTGTAAACATCTTTTTGGTATCGTCGTATTCCACTAGCTCTCCCATGTAAAAGAAAGCCGTTTTATCGCTAACACGGGCTGCCTGCTGCATGTTGTGTGTTACTATGATGAGGGTGTAGTTTTTCTTCAGTTCATGAAAAAGCTCCTCAACTGTTGATGTAGAAATGGGATCGAGCGCGGATGTAGGCTCATCGAACAACAAAACTTCGGGTTCCATAGCTACTGCGCGGGCAATACACAAACGCTGCTGCTGGCCACCGGAAAGGAATGTTCCTTTTTTTGTCAGTGAATCTTTCACTTCTTTCCATAGCGCAACACGGGTAAGTGAGTGCTCTACGATCTTATCTTTCTCTGCCTTGGGAAGCTTAATGCCGTTCAGCTTATAACCAGCTATAACATTGTCGTAGATACTAAGGTTCGGGAATGGGTTGGGACGCTGGAACACCATGCCTATCTTGAGCCGTACAAAAATGGGGTGCATTTCCATAACATCCTCATTGTTCAACAGGATCTTGCCTTTAGCTGTAGCACCTGGTATCAATTCGTGCATACGATTGATGCCCCTGAGGAAAGTAGTTTTACCGCATCCGGACGGGCCCATTACCGCGATCACATTATTCTTGGGTATCTCGATGTTCACATTCTTTACAACGTGATTATCCCCAAAATAGCCATTATAGTCGACCGATTTTATAATTGTACTTTCCATCTTCTTGTTATGATCTTTGTAAGAATGTTTAATAATAATACCCAAATCAGCAATATGCACGATGCACCCCAGGCAAGGTCTTGCCAGTCTTTGTAGGGGGTAATGGCGTATTTAAATATGAGATGGGGGAGGGTTTCCATTGGCTTAGTCATATTTACGGAGAGAAACTGGTAGCCAAATGCAGTAAAGAGCAGTGGCGCAGTTTCGCCGGCGATCCTGGCAACTGATAGCATAACGCCGGAAAGGATGCCGCTGATACCACATGGTACAATGATCTTCAGGACTACCCTGTGAAAAGGCATACCCAGGGCAAAGCCCGCTTCACGAAGTGTATCCGGGAGCATTTTCAGCGTTTCTTCTGTAGAGCGAATGATGATGGGGAACATCATTATTGCTAATGCTATACTACCGGAGATAGCGGAGTACCCAAATGGCTTAACCAGCCAGATGTATGCTACGATACCGATGACAATAGAAGGGACACCTTGCAATATATCGACCGAAAGACGGCTCCAGTATGCCAACTTACTTTTGCGGTTCTCGCTAAGAAATATGCCGCAAAGTATACCAATAGGAATGGCGATAACCGATGCGACCAATATAACAAGCATGCTGCCTACAAGAGCGTGGGCAATACCACCACCTATCTCTCCTACCGGCTTTTCTACGTTTGTAATGAAGTTCCAGTTTATTTTGCCAATGCCGGCCTTGATTATATAAATCAAAATGGCGATAAGCGGGATAACGCAGGCAAACGCCAAGACGATCGTTAATCCCTGGAACATGGAGCTTTTTCCAATCCTGTATTTTACTTTATTTGCCATGATTATTCGTTAGTAAACTTGCTGATCACTTTTTTACCTATCACATTAATAACCACCGTAACCAGGAACAACACGAGGCCAAGCTCTATAAGTGCAGAATTGTATACGGCCTTGTCTGCTTCACCTAGCTCGTTTGCTATAACGCTGGCCATAGTATTGCCGGTGGAAAACAGGTTCTTCGGCATGAGTGG
>JABDHF010000123.1 GCA_013285595.1 Bacteroidota bacterium | reverse complement strand
TCCGTAAGGGTCTGAGCGACGCAGCGCTGCCTATGCCATTTCCAGAGGCAGAGAAAGATACAAAGGCAATATATCCTGATGCGGGTGTTGACCCTGAAGAGATGTTTGCAGAGGCTTTTATAACGCTGGGTGGCAAATTCATCTTCTGTGAAAATGAACAGGAGCTGATGGACAACATCAATATACTGCACGAAAACCGTGGCTGGGAACAGCTACTCTGCGCCGACCAGCGGCTGCTGAAAATGTTTCATAACAATAAGATAGACATCCTTTCCCCGGCAGACCCAGCAGCTGAGAGCGCTGATGCCTGCATCACCGGCTGTGAAATGCTGGTTGCCCGCACGGGGTCTATACTACTCAGCAGCAGGCAGAACATGGGTCGTATGGCGCCAATGTACTTTCCGGTGCACCTGGTATTTGCCTATGCCAACCAGATAGTACCAGATATAGAAGACGGCTTTAATGCGCTAAAGAAAAAGTACGGTAGTGACCTGCCCTCTATGATCAATCTGACCACAGGCCCCAGCCGCACTGCTGACATTGAGAAAACACTGGTAGTGGGTGTACATGGGCCGGGAGAAATATTTTGCTTTTTTGTGAATGCGGATCTGTAAGAATTGAGGGAATGTGGAATTATGGAAAAACATTATTGCTAAATAGAATGCTAAAGCCCAACTCTCAACCGAAGCCCAATTCCTGGTTCCCCTTTAGGGATTCAGGGGTTAAATATTCGGGTTCAATGCACTCTCCGGTACCAGCGGCTCTTCCTCATTAGCTATAGCATCTTCATACGGGCGTTTGCCCAGCAGCCTTTCCATATCATCTTTGAAGAGTACTTCACGCTTCAGTAGTTCTTCAGCAATCATCTTCACAGAGTCAGTTTTGTCTACCAGTAGTTGTTTTACCCTGTCGTAGGCGCCTTCTACCAGCTTCCTTACCTCATCGTCTATCATCTTGCCGGTTTCTTCTGAGTAAGGCTTAGAGAAGGTATTTTCGCTTTGTGGGTCGTAAAACGATATGTTACCAATGATTTTGTTCATACCATACATAGATACCATGGCATAAGCCATGCGCGTCACATGTTGCAGGTCGCTAAGCGCCCCGGTAGATATCTTGCCAAATATCAACTCTTCCACAGCCCTGCCGCCGAGAGACATACACATATCATCGAGCAAGTGATCGGTAGTGCGTATATATACTTCCTTAGGTAAGTATTGAGCATATCCTAACGCTGCAACACCACGCGGCACAATAGTAACCTTTACCAGTGGGTGAGCATGCTCCAGGAACCAGCCCGATACCGCATGGCCTGCTTCGTGATAAGCGATGATGCGTTTTTCTTCCGGCAGTATGATCTTATTTTTCTTTTCAAGGCCACCTATCACGCGGTCTATGGCGTCGTTAAAGTCGCTCATATCCACCTCGGTCTTGCCTTTACGGGCAGCTATCAGGGCAGCCTCGTTACATATGTTAGCTATATCAGCTCCTGCAAAACCTGGGGTTTGCAACGCCAGCTTCCTGATATTAAGGTCTTTAGATTTTTTGATCGGCTTCAGGTGCACATCAAATATCTTTTCCCTTCCCTTCACATCGGGGATGTCTATTGATATCTGGCGGTCGAAACGGCCCGGGCGAAGCAGGGCAGTGTCCAGTACATCAGGACGGTTGGTTGCAGCCAGTACTATAATACCGCTATCGCCGCTAAATCCATCCATTTCCACCAGCAACTGGTTCAGAGTGTTTTCCCTTTCATCGTTGCTCATTACCACGTTCTTACCACGTGCACGGCCTATAGCGTCTATTTCATCTATGAATACGATACAAGGCGCTTTTTCACGCGCTTGCTTAAACAGGTCACGTACACGGCTTGCACCCACACCTACAAACAACTCCACGAAGTCAGAGCCAGACATAGAGAAGAAAGGTACCTGCGCTTCGCCTGCCATAGCTTTGGCAAGCAAAGTTTTACCTGTACCCGGAGGGCCTACAAGCAATGCACCCTTAGGTATCTTACCACCAAGCGCAGTATATTTTTTAGGATTTTTCAGGAAGTCAACGATTTCCATCACTTCCACTTTAGCTTCATCAAGGCCGGCAACATCGTTGAATGTAATGTTCACACGCGTGCCTTTTTCAAAAAGCTGTGCTTTCGATTTGCCTATATTGAAGATACCGCCAGCGCCACCGGCGCCGCCGCCTGTACCCATTTTACGGAATATCAGGAACCACATAGCTACAATGAATATCACAGGCAACAGGAAGGTAGAAAGCAGTATATGCAGGTAATCGCCCTGTTGGTCATACATTACCGGTATATGCTCCTGCGGCAGTTTTGTGCGGTCTGCAATATCTTTTTCTGTCTGGTCAAGGTCTTTGTTAAACTGATCTACGGTGCCAATTTTAAAAGTATAGGCAGCGGTCTTATCGTTGCTTGCGGTAGACACCGTTGGAAATTTTCCCTGTGGTGGTGGTACTGCGGCGCCTGGTTTCAGGTAAACTTCTACGTGATCATTATTGATCACTACCAGCTTAGCTACCTGGCCTTTGGTAAGGTTATCCTTCAGGTCTTCAAAACTATGATCTGCAGTGCTAGCCCCAAAATTTCCACCCAGGAACTGCGCTCCTATTATAGCAAGCAGTATGATGCCGTATATCCAGTAAATATTGAATTTAGGGCCTTTCTTCGGATTTGGGTTTTCACTTCCCGGCCTTAGGCCAGGCTTCTGTTGATTATCTTCCATTTTATCTTTGAATCGTTTTCTATTAGTATATGAACTGTGCCTGGGTCACTTCTATTATTGGCCTATTACAAATGAAGGGCAATTCTCTTAATGTTCCGTGCGGGGAGCATCTTCCCACAGGCTTTCGAGATTATAAAACATTCTTTGTTCGTGCTGAAATACATGTACTACGATATTTACATAGTCTATGAGCGTCCATGTGTCCCCATATTCTATATGATAAGGTCGTTCTCCACATTCCCTTTCTACCACTTCCTCAATACTTTGCGCTATCGCTTTGATCTGGATATTTGATCTTGCTTCGCGTAGAATAAAAAAATCGGCAACTGCTTCATCAATTTTCTTCAGGTCAAGAGATATGATGGCTTCTCCTTTTTTGTCTTTTATCCCTTCTAAGATATTTTTAAATATCTTACTGTTTTTTGTAAGGCGTGCTGGTGTTTTTTTCCTTTCCTGTAACGCGGCGATTATTTTCTCCAAATTTTATTAGCTTATTTTTGTTGGCAATCTGTTCAGTTTATCAAAATTATAAATCTTTTCGCACTAAACCGCACAAGTTTGCCTGATTTACCTATAATACAACTCGATAGCATAGATAGCACCAATAACTATGCCATGCAACTCATTGATGCCGATAAGGCACTGCACGGCCTGACAATTGTGGCCCAAAGCCAGACCGCCGGGAAAGGCCAGCGCGGCAAAACGTGGACTGATGCGCCGGGGCAGAGTTTGCTCATGAGTGTTATTGTCATACCATGGCAAGGCATCAGCAGCCAGTTTGCATTCAATGGCTCGGTAGCCACAGCCATTGTCAAAGTTTTGCAATTTTTGGATAACCAGTGGAATATCAATATTAAATGGCCTAATGACATAATTGTTAATGACAAAAAGGCAGGGGGTATTTTAATAGAGAACGTATTGCGTGGCAGTCAGTGGCTATATAGCGTGATTGGGCTAGGTCTAAATGTAAAACAGGGGCACTTCCCCCCCGACTTACCTAATGCAACCTCCCTGAAAATAGCCTCCGGAAAAGACTTTGATCTCACAAAACTAGGTACAGATATTAGCGAAAGCATCTTGTCTGAAATAGCCACGCACACCTCAGACCAGGAAAAATTAAATTCATACAATAGATTTTTATATAAAAAAGGCGCCCAGCAAAGTTTTACTGACAATAATGGCAGGTGGGATGCAACCATCGTTGCAGTGCATACAGACGGCACTATTGAACTTAAATTAGAAGATGGCAGCACTGCTTTCTACCATCATGGACAGATACTTTGGGATTGGGGAATATAGCCAGAAAAGCAATTTCCTAAAGTTGCCCCGGAACTCTATCTTTATACAAACTATAAAACATGGATTTCGGCAAGCTTCCCGAGCAGGATCTGGAACAGATAGACTTCACACTTCCGCCCGATCCTCCGGAAAATAAAGACGTGCTCAAAAAAGGCAAAGGCAAAACAAAGTTCTATATAGGCTGCGCCAAGTGGGGTCGTAAAGACTGGATAGGCAAACTATACCCCAAAGGCACCAAAGAAAAAGACTTCCTGCACTATTACGCCACTCAGTTCAACAGCATTGAGTTCAACGGCTTCTTTTACAATATTCACTCCCGGGAGCAGGTAGAAAAATGGGTAAGCGCAGTGCCCAAAAACTTCATATTCTGCCCTAAGTTCACCCAATCCATCACGCACCTCCGCCGCCTGAAAAATGCAACTGCAGAGGTCGACCAGTTTCTCGACGTCATCTCCGCATTTGGCGATCACTTAGGCCCCATTTTCCTGATGCCACACCCGCAAATGAGCGTTAAGCACCTGGAAACTATAGAAGAGTTTATCAGCAGCCTACCCAAAGATATTGACCTGTTCCTCGAGCTTCGCCACGAAGAGTGGTATAAGTTTAAAGAGGGCTACGACCCCGCATTATACACCTACCTGCGCAAAAACAAAAGAGGCGCCGTAATAACCGATGCCGCCGGCCGCAGGGATTGTGTACACATGCATCTCACAAAGCCGGAGTGCTTCATCCGCTTTGT
>JABDHF010000122.1 GCA_013285595.1 Bacteroidota bacterium | reverse complement strand
CTTTCGACATTTGTACAACGCCCATGGAGTTTTCACAGGTCACAAACTGTTCTTTGCCTTTTAACATGTCCTTATCACTGCGGCCGAAACAGGGGAGTATCAACGCTTCTTTTCCGTGTATAAGATGGCTGCGATTGAGCTTTGTGGATATGTGTACGGTAAGGTCACAATTTCTTAGTGCGGTAGCTGTATACTCGGTGTCGGGTGTTGCCGAGAGGAAGTTGCCACCCATGCCTATGAACACTTTGCCCTTGCTTTCGTACATGGCATGTATGGCGTCGACCACATCATAACCATGTTGTTGCGGTGGCTCAAAACCGTATACCTGTTGTAGTTTATCAAGGAACTTTTTAGAAGGCTTTTCATAAATACCCATGGTGCGGTCGCCCTGCACATTGCTGTGGCCGCGCACAGGGCAAGTGCCTGCTCCGGGCTTGCCTATACTGCCTTTCAGCAGTATCAGATTCACCACTTCTTTTATGGTATCTACCGCATTTTTGTGCTGTGTAAGGCCCATAGCCCAGCAGGCAATGATCTTCTTTTTCTTTTTCAGCACATGGGCGGTTTCTCTTATCTGCTCTATTGAGATACCGGCTGCTTCGGCAAGTTCTTCCAGCGAATGTTTTTTGATGTTGCGTATCAGTGCGTCGTAGCCGGCAGTATGTTCTTTAATAAACTGGTGATCAAATACTGACCCGGGATCTTTCTCTTCCTCCTCCAGCAGCAATAGTTCTATAGCTTTCAATAATGCCATATCACCATTGAGCTTCACCTGCAGGAAGATGTCTGTTAGTTTTGCTTTTATGCCTAATGCTCCCTTTACCGTCTGAGGATTGCTGAAGCTCATAAGGCCCGTTTCGGGCAATGGATTTACCGAAATTATAGTAGCGCCGTTCTCCTTTGCCTTCTGCAATGCCGAAAGCATACGGGGGTGGTTAGTGCCCGGGTTTTGCCCCAATATAATGATGACCTCTGTTTGGTAGAAGTCCTCAAGAGTTACTGAGCCTTTGCCAATGCCGACGGATTCGGTTAAGGCTACTCCACTTGACTCATGGCACATGTTAGAGCAGTCGGGCAGGTTGTTTGTTCCATATTCTCTGACAAATAGCTGGTAGAGGTATGCCGCCTCATTGCTTGTTCGGCCTGAGGTATAAAATATACCTTCATCAGGAGAGCTAAGCTTATTGAGGTGTATTGCAATTTTTTTGAAAGCATCGTTCCAGCTAATGGGTTGGTAATGTGTAGCACCCTCCGGTAAGTAAACGGGTTCGGCTACGCGGCCTTTTTTGCCTATTTCATAATCGTTAAGCTTAGCCAGGTCTACTACTGAATTTTCTGCAAAAAATTTAGCTGTGAGCTTCTTAGTCGTTGCTTCTTCGGCCACCGCCTTTGCGCCATTTTCGCAATATTCTGCAATTGATGAGCGGTGACCATCGGGGTCGGGCCAGGCACAACCGGGGCAATCAAAACCTTCTTTCTGGTTGAGCGCAGCTAATGCCTTTAATCCGCGCGCTACATTCATTTCGCTGAATACATGCTTTGCACTGGATATTACAGCAGGAATGCCTGCTGCGACTGTTTTAGCTTTTGTCAGCTTGAGGTCGAGAAACTCTTCGGGATTTTCCGCGTTTGGATCTGTTCCCTGTTCCTTTTTTGTTGGCTTGATTACCATGTATTAAAGGTAAAACATTTCTATTTCAGAGTAGTGTTGTATGGGGCATGTAATTATGTATTTCTGCATTTTTTTAACTTCCCGATAATTGTTTTCCGATCTTTAGAGTAACATCTGATATCAGAACACTCCACAGGGATATTCATTCCAATAAAATAGCCGAACTTTAGGCAAAGAAAAGAGGGAAAAGTGTTGACAGATAACCACGGGAGGGTAATTAATTATTTACGGCTGGCTGTGACTGACAGATGCAACCTGCGGTGTTTCTATTGTATGCCGGAAGAAGGCATCAACTGGTTGCAACGTAAGGAGCTAATGACTAATGATGAGCTGCTGCGTATCTGCTCAATAGCGGTGAACATGGGTATTGAAAAGATACGTATTACCGGGGGTGAGCCATTTGTGCGGAAAGGTATAATGCCATTTATAGCTGATCTGTCGCGGTTGCATGGCCTTAAAGAATTGACTATAACAACTAATGGTGTACTTACGGCCCCGCTTGTGCCTGAGCTAAAAAAGATGGGCATACGCTCTGTAAACCTTAGCCTGGACACACTGGATAGAAACCGTTTTTTTGCCATAACGCACAGGGATGAAATGCCTGCTGTAATGGCGACGATGGATGCACTATTACACCACGGTATAGACGTGAAGATAAACGCGGTGGTGATGGAGGGCAAGAACACGCACGATATTGTGCCACTTGTAGCGCTTACCAAAGACTTGCCGGTAAGTGTGCGTTTTATAGAAGAGATGCCGTTTAATGGTGGGGGAGATCATTATACTGTATTGCATTGGGATCATCTGAAAATATTAGAAACGATCAAGGACTGCTTTCCGTTAATTGAGAAAATGGAAGACCCAATGTTCTCCACTTCTTATAATTATCATATTCCCGGGCATAAAGGCACTGTGGGCATTATAGCTGCATATACTCGGTCTTTCTGCGGTACTTGCAATAGGTTGCGGATAACGCCGCAGGGTGTGCTAAAGACATGCCTGTACGACGATGGGGTATTGAACGTGAGCGATATGGTGCGAAATGGTGGAAGTGATGATGCGATAGCCAGAGCATTGGTGAACGCTGTTAGCCACCGCCCGCAAGATGGCTGGGAAGCGGAAAGAAACAGGCATAGCCAAAAAGGAGTACATGAGTCGATGGCGGCGATAGGCGGATAAATATTTACTGAAATGGTTAGCGTAGAAGAAGCAGAGCGTATAATATTGGAGCACACAAAAGACTATGGTGCCGAGCTGATCCCTTTTGAATCAGCGTTGGGAAGGATGCTGGCAGAAGATATATATGCAGACCGCGACCTGCCGGCTTGCGACAAATCTACTATGGATGGCATTGCTATAGGCTATGCTGCTTTTGAACAAGGGGTTCGTTCTTTTCAAATTAAGGGGACTATTGCAGCCGGAGATGAGCCGATTGAAATTAGCAACGAAAATGAATGTGTGGAAATAATGACTGGCGCTGCATTGCCAGGGACGGCCGACACCGTGGTACGCTATGAAGATGTGGCAATAGAAAATGGGGTGGCTACAATAACTATTGATGCTATTAAAAGTGGGCAGAATGTTCATTGTAAAGGGAGAGACAGGAAGAAGGATAATGTTGTAGCTACAGCCAATAGGGTAATTGATGCTGCTTTAATAAGCATGGCTGCATCTGTGGGGAAGAGTTTGCTTTTGGTAAAGAAACTGCCAAGAGTGGTTGTTATTTCTACGGGAGATGAACTGGTGGATATAGCGGTGCAGCCTACGGCTTACCAGGTACGGCGGTCTAATAGCTATATGATCAGGGCCGCATTACTGCAATATTGCATTAGCGCGGACATGCTGCACTTGCCGGATGATGGCGATATAGCCAAAGAGCAA
Source organism: Bacteroidota bacterium (assembly GCA_013285595.1). Lineage (GTDB taxonomy): Bacteria > Bacteroidota > Bacteroidia > Chitinophagales > Chitinophagaceae > Nemorincola. The sequence goes on along the minus strand of JABDHF010000122.1, from coordinate 1,746 downwards.
ATAACGCAGTGCCTGGAAGGCTATGATGTGATCATAATGAGTGGCGGTGTATCTATGGGTAAGTTCGACTATATTCCTAAGGCATTAGAAGATGCGGGCGTTACGAGGCTTTTTCATAAGGTGCAGCAAAAGCCAGGTAAGCCATTTTGGTTTGGCTGCTATGAGGATAGCGTTTTAGTTTTTGCATTTCCCGGTAACCCGGTCTCTACCTTTCTTTGCCTGCACAGGTATTTTATACCATGGCTTGAAGGGAAGTTAAAGGTTAAAAGCGAAAGGCAAAAAGTGTGCGCTGTACTGAATGAAGGGCTTACGTTTTTGCCGCAGCTACAATACTTTGTGCAGGTGAAAATAGCAGTCAGTGATACCGGGCAGTTACTGGCTACACCTATGGAAGGTAACGGATCGGGCGACTTTGCCAACCTGCTGGATACTGATGCGTTTATGGAGCTTCCGATGGAACGGGGTAACTTTATGAAAGGTGAGGTATATAGAATATGGCCGTTTAAACAAATAATATAGCATGAATGATCTTACGCACCTAAACGACAAAGGCCAGCCTGTAATGGTAGATGTTAGTGGCAAAAAAGTATCGCTGCGGACTGCTACTGCAAGGAGCATTGTAGCTATGCCAGCGGAGGTTAGGACGCACTTCGTTAATGGGGATATACAGAGCAAGAAAGGCCCCGTATTTCAGACGGCGATAATAGCGGGTATTATGGCGGCCAAGAAAACTGGCGACCTGATACCGCTGTGCCATCCGCTGGGGCTGGATAATTGTACTATTGACATTCATATCAATGAGTTGCAGGAGATTGTAATTGACTGCACTGCAACCATAACTGCAAAAACAGGGGTGGAGATGGAGGCGCTGACAGGCGCCAGTGTAGCGGCGCTAACGATATACGACATGTGTAAAGCCCTGAGCCATGATATAGTGATAAAGGAAACAAAGCTAATGGAGAAAACAGGAGGTAAACGTGATTTCAAACGATAGCATGCAAACCCCAATAATGAATGGACTTGTGCTGGCCGGTGGGCACAGTAAGCGAATGGGCGCGGATAAAGGCATTATACAATGGCATGGCAAGGAGCAACGCTACTATATGGCCGACCTGCTTAAAGAGGTTTGTAATGATGTGTATATATCCTGTAGGGAAGAACAGCGAAAGGAAATAGATAGTGCATACAATACATTGCCAGATACGGTTAATGGTGGTGGCCCATTAGTGGGCATACTATCTGCGTTAAAGAAAGAACCAGACAGGGCATGGCTGGTAGTAGCATGCGACCTGCCGCTACTTGATCTAGAGACTGTAAAATTTCTCATTGAGCGGCGAGATGTAACTGCTGTGGCTACAACGTTTGAAAGCCCGTTTGATGGCCTTCCCGAGCCTTTGATCACTATATGGGAGCCAGCGAGCTTGCCTATGTTGCTGACGCATTTGTCTGATGGATTTAGCTGCCCGCGCAAGGCGCTGATACGGAATATGAAGCAGGTGAAACTGCTGCTGCCGCCACAGCCGGATAGCCTGATGAATGCGAATACGCCTGATGATGCTGAAAAGGTAAAGAGATTGCTTGCTGATAGGTAAGTGGATTGCTCGTTAGCGAGCATTATTTTGCTGCCAGCTTTGATTTAGCGTGATCCAGATTTTCCTTTACCCTGAACTTTACCATTTTGGTTATTAATGCCAGCGGCATGGGCTTGTTGAGCGGAAATTGTACTGTGCCTTTTGATGTTTTGTA
>JABDHF010000121.1 GCA_013285595.1 Bacteroidota bacterium | reverse complement strand
GTTGTACCGGGAAGCCCAGGCTTACCAGCATCAAATGTACATCATAGTCGGCATAAGGCGTTTTGCCGTTTTTGTCGGTGAAGCTAGGATTGAGGAAATTGCCCGGGTAATATTGCAGTTTAATGGTAGCGCCGCGAAATATTCCAGCACCTAAAAATACATACGGCATGGTAGCCGGCGTGCGGCTGCTGAACCATTCACTGAATTTTGCTTTCTGGTCGCGTATCACAAAGGTTTTCTCACGGTAGTTAAACGGCGCGTCTACACCACCACCCAGGAAGATGTAAGGCATCGCCGTTACCATATTACCTATCTTAATACCAAGCGGCACACCCAGGTTGTAGGTCCGGCGTTTTACAATAGACGCGCCTGCATCTTTTTCAATGAAGCCAATATTTTTCAGGTCAATACCTGTATATATACCGAAGTGCCGCCCAAAATTATAATTGAACGTAAACCCGAAATTAATAATATCGCTGAAGCGTAGGGTGCCCGTCTTGTTTATGGTTGTGCCGGCTTGTTTTTCCTGTATTGTCGCAGAAGAGAATATAGCGCCATCGAGCCCGGTACCTATATAAAACCTTTGTACGGGCGGCAACATCTTTTTACTGCTGTCAGGTTCCTGTACCTGTGCTGATGTAGAAGATATTACAATAGAAGAAGCAAGAACCAGCAATAGTAAAACTTTATTCTTCATAATTGTCTTTTGGGTAAAGGTATAAAACTTAATACTGTACGATGTTTCACACTTACTAATTGATTAAAAAACTATATTGTACTGTTAATATTGCCGTTTTTGATCGTTGGCACAACTATTGACAATTAACTTTGCCCTCCTTTAATATAAAAATACGAGGTAACTTTGTCATAATGTCTGAATCAAGATTAACGTTTGATATGCTAATGGGCCACAATGAACAGGAAATGGAGTTTATGCCCATAGTGCCGCTAGGTGAAGATGAGATGGATGAACAGGAGAAAGGTTCTCTGCCACTGGAATTGCCCATTATAGCCCTCCGTAATACCGTTTTATTCCCCAATGTAGTGCTACCGATAACTGTAGCCCGTGAAAAATCTGTAAAGGCAATCGCCGAAGCGCAGAAAACCGGAAAGTGGATAGGCGTGATAGCCCAGAAAGATAGCAATAATGAAGACCCGATGCCTGAAGATGTGTACCTGGTAGGTACACTGGCAAAAGTGGTGAAGCAAATAAAAATGCCCGATGGGAATATTACCATATTCATTATGGGCAGGATGCGGTTTAAGATAGAAGCGTATACGCAGATCGACCCGTTTTATGTAGCCCAGGTGCGGTACCTTGAAGATGTTTATCCTCAGAAAGATGCTTCTTTCGATGCGCTTATATCATCAATAAAGGATTACTCTGAGCGCATAGCACAGCAGTCGCCAAATATGCCGAATGAGGCCAGCATAGTGCTGCGCAACATAGAGCAGCAATCGTTCCTGATGCACTTTGTGGCGTCTAATATCTCCGCAAAGCTGCAGGACAAGCAGGCAATGCTGGAGGAAAACGATATACGAACGCGTGCCGAAAGGCTGCTGAACCTGCTGCAGTCTGAGCTGCAACTGGTAGAACTGAAGAACGAGATCACCAACAAAACCCGCGCAGATATAGACCGCCAGCAGCGGGAATATTTTTTGCAGCAGCAATTAAAATCTATTCGCGAAGAGCTGGGCGGAGACCCTAATGAGCGCGAAATAAAAGACCTGCAAAAGCGTGCGGAAGAAATAAAATGGACAGACGCAGCCAAAGAGCTGTTTAAAAAGAATATAGAAAAGCTGGAGCGCATGCACCCCAGCACCCCAGACTATTCGGTGATCTACAACCACCTGGACCTGATGCTGGACTTGCCGTGGGGAACTTATACAGAAGACAGCTACGACCTCAAAAAAGCCCAAAAAGTACTCGACGAGGACCACTACGGTATGGAGAAAATTAAAGACCGTATTGTAGAATACCTTGCCGTGCTAAAGCTGAAAGGTGATATGAAGTCGCCTATACTTTGTTTCGTAGGGCCTCCCGGTATAGGTAAAACATCGTTAGGGCGCAGCATTGCCAATGCCATACATCGCAAATACGTGCGCCTGAGCCTTGGCGGCCTGCACGATGAAAGCGAATTGCGTGGGCATCGCAAAACCTACATCGGCGCCATGCCGGGCCGTATAATACAGCAACTAAGAAAGGTAAAGTCTGCCAATCCTGTTTTTATCCTTGATGAGATAGATAAGATGGGTAACGATTTCCGAGGCGACCCAAGCTCTGCACTGCTGGAAATACTGGACCCTGAGCAGAACAACTCGTTTTACGACAACTACCTGGAGCTGGAGTTCGACCTCTCCAAGGTATTATTTATAGCTACGGCAAACAGCCTGAGCGATATACAACCCGCACTGCGCGACCGCCTGGAGATCATACAGCTATCGGGCTACTCGCCGGAAGAGAAAACGGAAATAGCCAAGCGCCACCTGATACCCAAGCAGAAAGAACTGCACGGGCTTAGTAAGGTGCCGCTGAAATTTGCCGATAAGGTAATTGTAAAAATAATACAGGAATATACCCGCGAAAGCGGCGTGCGTGAGCTGGACCGCCTGCTGGCAGGCATGATGCGCTCTATAGCCAAGCAGGTAGCCATGGAAGAAAAAGTGGCGCCGCAGGTAACAGCAGAGCGTGTAGAGCAGGCGCTGGGCAAAGCACGCTTTACCAACGATATTTATACCAAGGGCCACCCAAGCGGGGTGGTAGTAGGCCTTGCATGGACTGCAGCCGGGGGAGATATATTGTTTATAGAAACTTCTTTATCAAAAGGCAAGGGCAACAGCATGACGCTGACCGGTAACCTGGGCAATGTAATGAAAGAAAGCACTAGTACAGCACTTTCTTATCTCAAGGCTCACGCTTCGGAATATGGCATAGCTGACGAGAAATTTGATGAGGTGAACATACATGTGCACGTGCCTGAAGGTGCGGTGCCAAAGGATGGCCCGAGCGCCGGTATTACTATGCTTACCTCCCTGGCATCAGCATTTACAGGCAGGCGAGTAAAACCATACATAGCCATGACCGGCGAAATAACCCTGCGTGGACAGGTGCTGGCAGTGGGCGGCATTAAAGAAAAAATGTTGGCAGCGAAGCGCGCTGGTATCCGCGACATCATTATGCCAAAGCAGAATGAAAAAGATGTAGAAGAGATCAACAAAGAATATATAAAAGGCCTTAACTTCCATTATGTAGATGATGTGAAAGATGTGCTGGGGCTGGCGCTGATGAAGAAGTGATTTGAATGACAGAATTGTAGAAACCCACGACTTTTCAGGTTGTGGGTTTTGTTTTTAATTCTTCTTAGAGAAGTGAACTAAAGAAGTCCAAAGAATGCTTTTAGTTTCACATCAACTTCACGTAAAATGGTTGTATTTACTGAGCCAAGTCTGCCCTTTACAAGCGTTTTATCTAAGGTGGCTATTTTGGAAATTCTGAGTAAAGATGTTTTTTTGATGCCGTTGTTACTATCCGGTATAAGAACAACATCTGTAACTTCTTGCCATTTTAATTGGGTAGTGATAAATAATACCGTCAAGTCATTAGTTGTTTCGGCTAATACAAGTGCTGGCCTTAATTTATTTCCGGAAAGATCTGTAAAAGGGAACACTATGAGAATTACGTCGCCCTTTTGCATCAGTATTTCTCTTTAAGATCATCTAAAGTGTATAGGTCTTCTTCATCATAAAGAAATGCGAATGCGTCGGAGTTTTCAACCACATGCTGTATGCCTGATTGCAGGTTTTGATCTTCTGTTTTTTTTACCATAAAGTCGGCAAAGTCAGCTACCTCCTCACCCATTGTTTCCGGGAGTTTGTTCAGCGCATTCAATGTTTTCTCTATGATCTCGGCTCTCGACATTTCTTTGTTCTTTTATGCAAAATTACGAATTTTTCTATTAGAGTAGCTTTAGCAACCATATTACACCATTCTTCGTAATTTTGCACCTTCATGAAGTCTTTTAATGTTCCGGTACAATATCGCAGCCCGCTTATCAATGCTATAAAAGCTAAGCGCAAGGCGGACGATAAAATGAAGAAAGATTTTACACCAACCATCCTGGAGTTAGGGTCTTTGCAGGTGATACTTGCGCGGCATTTTGGGTTTTGCTATGGGGTGGAGAATGCCATTGAGATAGCATTTAGGGCAGTAGAAGAAAACCCTGGCAAGCGCATTTTCCTGCTCAGCGAAATGATACACAATCCCGGTATTAATGCCGATTTGCTGGCCATGGGCGTACAATTTATTATGGACACGAAAGGCAAGATGCTCATAGACTGGGATAGCTTAACGCCTGCTGACGTAGTCATCATCCCGGCCTTTGGCACTACGCTGGAACTCGAACAAAAGCTGCGTGATAAAGGAATAGACCCAACACACTACGAGACCACCTGCCCCTTTGTAGAAAAGGTATGGAATCGTGCTGAGAAAATAGGAGATGATGGCTATACGATTGTAGTGCATGGCAAGCCTATACATGAAGAAACGAGGGCGACCTTCTCGCACAGCCAGGCACATACACCAACGGTGATCGTAAAAGACATGTCGCAGGCGCAGTTGCTGGGCCGCTACATTACAAACGAATTACCAACCACTCAGTTTCATACCGATTTCCAGGGGCAATATTCGGAAGGCTTTGATCCACAAAAAGACCTGCTGCGTATAGGTGTGGTGAACCAAACCACCATGCTTGCCAGCGATACCCAGGCAATAGCCGACTATCTGAAGCAATTGATACTGGCGCACTATAACACCGCTGCAGATAAAACTAACGAACGCTTCGCAGATACCCGCGATACCCTGTGCTACGCCACTAACGACAACCAGTCGGCCGTGCAGGGAATGCTGGAGCGCGATGCTGATCTTGCCGTGGTGATAGGCGGCTATAACAGCTCTAACACATCGCACCTTGTAGAGCTTTGCGAGTTGAAATTGCCTACCTATTTTATCAATGATGAGCACTGTATAATCTCGGCAAACGAGATCCGCCACTTTGACCTCCATACGCATACTGAAAAGGTGACCACTGGTTATATACCTGCAAGTGCGCCACTGCGAGTTATGGTTACATCAGGAGCTTCCTGCCCCGATGCACTGGTAGAGCGGGTTATAGAGCGTCTTGCATTACTTACCGGGAATGTACAAGCTTTTAATTCAATAACAGAAGAATGGGAGCGTAGTGCGCAATGATCTATTGTTTGATCACCTTGTACTGTTTATAGATCTTCATGGTGGTACTATCCGTCTGTGCAGATTTTATGGATACGGTGTCAGCATTTACAATCACACTTTTAAACTCTTTTAGTTCTATATATCTGTTGCTAGGGTACTCTATGCTCATCCATCTGTCCCTGCCCATACGGTCGTATCGCTGTATGATGCTGGATACCGGTAAGAACTGCTTTTGCCCGTTGGCATCAGTATAGGTATGCGCAGAATCAACATAGCTTTTATAAAGCGAGAAATACTTCACAGAGTCAAAAT
>JABDHF010000120.1 GCA_013285595.1 Bacteroidota bacterium | reverse complement strand
AGGATTAAGGTTGGCCTTTGTAGCAAAGGTGGTAGACGTTTGCAGGAACATAATATATACTGCGCTGATAACTATGCCAAGGGCAAGGTGCAGGCCGCTACCGCCGCGTATCTTGCGGCTGGCAATACATGCCCCTATAATGGTAAGTATGAAGCCAGCAAATGGCTGTGCCGTGCGACGCTCCTTCTCCACATAATAAAAATTAAGATTTTCGCGGCCATGTAATTGTTCGGTAGCTATGTAGCGGTTTAGCTCTGGTGTTGTAAGCGCTTCTTTTATAGCATCGGTACGGTTAAGGTCGGCCGGGGCGAAGGGGTACTTCTTTTCCATCTCCGGTATCTTTTGGATGGTTTCTTTAAGCGTATCGTTTGTTCGGATAAATACATTGTGGAGGTGCCATACCTTTTTTAGCGTATCGTAGGTTACATTATCGGCCATCAGCTTTTGTTTAAGCAGGATGCCATCTATTTTTTCCTCGGTAAAGTGGGTACCGGTATTGGTACCATAATTATAACTCTGCAGATAGACGTAGGTGTTTTTTGATATGCCGAGGTGCATATTGTCGCTGACGGTCTTAAAGTTGTCGTCGTTGATGTATTTGTCTTCAAATGCTATACGCTCTTTATTGGCCACAGGTATTATCCAGTGGTTAGCTACCAGCGAAATAGCACACAGAACGCCGGCGCCAATAAAGTAAGGCCGCAAAAACCGCTCAAAAGAAACGCCCGAAGATAGCATAGCTATGATCTCTGACTTATAAGCGATCTTGGACGTAAAGAAAATGGTAGCGATAAAGATGAACAGGGGAAAGAGCAATGCTGTGATGTGGGGTACAAAGTCTTTGTAATAATTTGCTACCGCCAGCAATGGGGCTTTTTTAGATACTATGTTATCTACCTTCTCAGAGTAATCTATGACGCACGATATTACCGCCAGCACCATTATGGCAAAGAAAAAGGTGCTGAAGAACTTTTTGATGATGTAGACATCAAGCTTCTTAATGCCAATATATCCCCAGCCCCTGAATGCAGGCTTCACCCCGCCGCCGCTAAAGGGGGGCTTCTCAGTATCGCCTGCTGCCATTGTTTTGTTCTCCATAAGGTCCCTAAGTAAAGCCTCTTTATAGGTTTGGGGGTTTTACAGCCGTTGTTTAAGTATTGGGATCATTTCATTTTTCCAGGCATTATAGTCGCCCTGCAAAATATGTGCCCGCGCCTGCCGTACCAAATGTAGGTAAAAAGCAAGGTTATGTATGCTGGCTATTTCCATCGCCAGTATCTCGCCGGCTATAAACAGGTGGCGCAGGTAAGCTCTTGTATAGAACTGGCTGGTATGGCAGTCGAGCCCGTCGTCTATAACGCTGAAATCGGTTGCCCACTTTTTATTCCTGATATTTATTACACCTTTTGTAGTAAACAACATACCATTGCGGCCATTACGGGTGGGCATTACACAGTCGAACATATCTATGCCCAGGGCTATATTCTCCAGTATATTCCATGGAGTGCCTACGCCCATTAAGTATCGGGGCTTATCTGCAGGCAGGTATTCGCAGCACAGGCCGCACATCTCGTACATCATTTCTTCCGGCTCACCCACGGAGAGGCCGCCAATGGCATTGCCATCGCACTCCATGCCCGCTACAAACTGTGCCGATGCCTGGCGGAGGTCTTTATAGGTACTGCCTTGCACTATGGGGAACAGCGATTGCTCATAGCCATATTTCGGTTCTGTATTGGCCATTTGCTGCACGCACCTTGCCAGCCAGCGGTGTGTGAGTTCCATAGATTTTTGTGCGTAAGCATATTCAGAAGGGTAGGGCGGACACTCATCGAATGCCATGATGATGTCTGCACCTATGGTACGCTGTGTATCCATCACATTTTCTGGCGTAAACAAATGCCTGGAGCCATCTATATGCGACTGAAACACTACGCCTTCTTCTTTTATTTTCCTATTGGCCGCCAATGAAAATACCTGGTAGCCGCCGCTATCTGTAAGGATTGGCCTGTCCCAGCCATTGAATTTATGCAGCCCGCCTGCCTGCTCCAGTATCGCGGTGCCCGGGCGCAGGTACAGGTGATAGGTGTTGCCCAGTATGATCTCGGCATTGATCTCTTCTTTCAGTTGCTTTTGCGACACGGCTTTTACGCTGCCTGCGGTGCCTACGGGCATGAAGATGGGGGTTTCAATTGAGCCATGATCTGTAGTAAGCGTTCCGGCGCGGGCGGAGGAGTTGGGGTCTTTTTGTATGAGGTCGAAAGTCATTTCTTATTTTGAGTGGCGTCTTATTTATTTGGGTCTACCGAAAGTTTGTAATATTTATTATTGTCAATTTGAATACAAATGGGATTATCTCCTCTGTATTCGCTTACACTCAAATCAAAAGGTTCGTCAGATTCTTTATTTGTTTGTTTTATTGTTATTAGTTTGCCTCCATCAAGGGTAAATTCCTCCGTTTGAAATCCGGGGCTTCCCTTGGTGAGTTTGCCGCCTGCGATTTCCATCCTTGATTCTATTGTTAAATAAAGAGCAGTGTCTTTAATCTTATAATGTCCTGACACACTTCTAATCCTGCCAATATCATCATAACCATCGTAATTCAAAATAAACTTTCCATTTTTATAGAATATAATGTTCTTTTTAAAGGCGTCGGAAACCTGGCTATTTCCAATTTGCCATGAACCAATTATCTGAATTGAAGAAAATGAGTGTTTAGTGGTTTGTGCATTGAGATTTACACAGATAAATATACAAATCACTGTTTTTATAAGCCGCATAATAAATGACCGTATTGGAATCCCCAAGGTGTTTTATTCCCATCCGTTACGAAGATCGTTTAGCTGATTGTCAATTTCTGTTAAAGGTTGTTTGGTCATTGCACCCTTATATTTCGTAGCACGATCGTAATTTATTGAAGTGTCTTTCTTTTCCCCGTGTAACCGAATCAAATCCAGAACTTCCAAATCCTGTAGAAGTTTTAGCGCCTTATTATTAATGATATCTACCGTTACAGTTTGCATGCTTTACCTTTTGGTATACAAATGTAAACCTTTTTTATGTTCCTGATGAAGTATACGAGGTGATACAATAAGTTAAAACGGGCTATCAAAATCCTCCAAACGCATAAACGACAAGTCTCGTGCTGACAGGATGGGGGCGTCAACGCCCCAGTTGAGGCCAATGCTGTCGTATCTTATACCTGTATCATGATCCTTATTGTATTCTGAAGATACGAGGTAATAGGTGAGGGCGTCGTCTGTCAGCGATTTGAAGCCATGGGCAAAACCTTCGGGTATGTACAAGGCCTGGTTATTCGTGCCCGATAGTTCGTGGGTAGAAAATTGGCGGTAGGTGGGGGAGTTTTTTCTCAGGTCTACTATTACATCGAGAATGGCCCCCTGCGGGCAAAATACTACTTTGCTGTGCTGGTGTGGCGGCAGCTGGAAGTGCATGCCCCGGATCACATCTTTCTTTGAAAGCGAAAAATAGCTCTCCCGTAAAGTAAAATGAATGCCGGTCGCAGCCAGTGTGCTTTCGTGAAATGTTTTTACAAACGACCCACGTGCATCCTGCGATGATGGTGAGGTCAATATTTTAGCGCCGTTAAGTATATCAATTTCCTGCATCAGGTTTATTCGAAGTAGGTTTTTATTTGTTGCAGGCATTTTTCATTTGCGCTTTGGTCTTTATTGGCATACCATTCGGCTGTCCAGCGGATAGCTGTGCGTGCATCCATCTGGCTTTTCCAGCCCAGGTGATCCATGGCACGGGTACTATCCAGCAGCAGCAGCTTGGCTTCATGCGGCGCCCCTTCTTCTGTAAATATCTTGTAGCTGCCAGCCTTGTAGCTTTCTATGAATGTTTTGGTAAGGTCTTCTACCGTCAGCATGTCTTCTGGGTTAGGGCCAAAGTTATAGGCTGTGCTGTAGCTTACCGGGTCTGTACTCATTTTTGCCGCCAGCAGCAGGTATGCGCCAAGCGGCTCCAGCACATGCTGCCATGGGCGTATAGATGCGGGATTGCGAAGGCCTACTGTTTCGCCAAACGATATGGCACGTACAATGTCTGGTACTATACGGTTGTCGGAGTAGTCGCCACCACCTATTACATTGCCTGCACGGGCTGAGGCAATGGCTTTTTCGTGGTTGGTATAGTCAAAGGGATTGAAGAACGAGCGGCGGTAAGAACTGATCACGATCTCAGCTGATGCCTTACTTGCCGAATAAGGATCGTAGCCACCCAGCTTATCGTCTTCGCTGAATGGCAGGCCTCTTTCAGGGTTGTCGTATACCTTGTCGGTAGTGATCATTACGCCTACCGCCGATGGTACCAGGCTGCGCATAGCATCGAGCACGTGTGCTGTGCCCTGCGAGTTTACCATAAAGGTATAAGCTGGTATATCGTACCCGCGGCGTACCAGTGGCTGCGCTGCAAAATGAAAGATAAAATCGGGCTCAAACCTTACGATCTCTGTCTGTAGTTTTGCACCGTCGCAGATATCGGCTATCACGCTGCTGTAGCACATGTTGTCGCCATCTACCTGGTTGTAGAGGTCATTTGTTTTTTCCGGCGCCAGGGAGTAGCCTTTTACATTGGCGCCGAGCCAGTTCAATATCTGCAGCATCCACGCTCCCTTGAAGCCGGTATGCCCGGTAAGGAATACGCGCTTGCCATTAAATACTGAACGCAGGTATGCTGCACTTACCACTTTTTCCATAACGGGTCGGTTTGCCAAAGGTGTTCTAATTCTTCTTTATCGCGCAGGGTATCCATGCATTTCCAGAAGTCGTGATGCCTGTAAGCCGCTATCTGGTTGTCGCGCGCCATGTCGTCCATAGGCTGTCGCTCCCACATTATATCATCGGCATCATCATGCAGGTATTGCGCAATAGATGGTTCTACTACAAAGAAGCCGCCATTTATCCATGTGCCGGAGTCAGGTGGTTTTTCTTCAAAACCCTGTATGGCGCCACTCTCCTCCATTTTTATCACGCCAAAACGGCTGGTAGCCTGTATGGCGGTCATGGTGCATATACGGCCGGTGCTTTTATGATATTTTACGAGGTCGTCTAAGTTTACATTGCTCACGCCATCGCCATAGGTAAGCATAAACGGCTCATTGCCTATATAAGGAAGTACGCGTTTCAGCCGGCCTGCGGTCATAGTATCTTGTCCGGTATCTATCAGTGATATTTTAAAGGGCTCAGCAGAGTTTTTATGTACCTCTATAGAGTTCGTTGACAGGTCTACCGTAATATCCGCATTGTGCAGAAAGTAGTTGGCAAAGTATTCTTTTATTATCCACGATTTATAGCCCAGGCAAATGATAAATTCGGTATGGCCGTAAGCGGCATATATCTTCATGATGTGCCACAGTATGGGCTTTCCGCCTATCTCTATCATGGGTTTAGGGCGTAGCGACGACTCCTCGGATATCCGTGTGCCCCTGCCGCCGGCGAATATGACTACTTTCATGGGAACAAATATATCTAAATGGCTCAATAGCTCAATGTGTCTTTCACATTAATTAATGTGAAAGACTTAAAAA
>JABDHF010000119.1:4478-5734 GCA_013285595.1 Bacteroidota bacterium | reverse complement strand
CTGCGGAAGAGATGCTGTTCAAAGCTTACTTCACAGATGGCAAAAACATCAGCGACCATAATACCCTGATGCAGATAGGCATAGATTTGGGGTTGCGGGTAGTAGAAATAGGCGAAATGCTGAACAGCGATACATACGCCGCTGAAGTAAGAAACGATATAGCTACAGCAGAATCACTGGGGATCAGGGGCGTACCCTTCTTTGTAATAGATGGTAAGTACGGTATTTCTGGCGCTCAGCCATCGGAGGTTATACTCGATGGCTTGCAGTATGCGTGGAAAGAATATGAGCAGGCAAATGCAGTAACCGGCATGGAAGGCGCTATGTGTGTGCCCAGCGGCGATTGCTAATAATGAGAAAATAAAATTAATCACAATTATATAACAACAAAAAACTAAGCAAAATGAGCACAACAAAATGGGCGATGGACGCCGCACACTCAGAAGTACATTTTAAAGTAAGGCACCTGATGGTATCAAACGTATCAGGCCATTTCAAAGTTTTTGATGCGACTGTGGAAACAGAAGGCACAGACATTACTACCGCAAAGGTGGTTTTTCATGCAGAGATAGATTCTATATCTACCAACAACGAACAGCGCGACGCTCACCTGAGAAACAACGACTTCTTCGATGCTGAAGCGCACCCAAAGCTTACGTTTGTAAGCACCAGTATAGAAAAAGTGGATGAAGAGCATTTCAAAATGCACGGCACATTTACTATGCGCGGCATCAGCAAAGACATAATGCTGAATGTAGAGTATGGCGGCATGGTGCAGGACCCATGGGGTAATACCCGTGCGGGCTTCACTGTTACCGGCAAGGTAAACCGTAAAGACCACGGCGTAGGTGAAAACTTTAACGCTGTGTCTGAAACCGGGGGCCTTATGCTGGGCGCGGATATTAATGTTTCTGCCAATGCAGAATTTGTACAGGTGAAAGAAGCGGTTACTGCTTAATTATTATAAATATTGAAGCAAAGAGACGCGCGCAAGTGCGTCTCTTTTGTTTTCAGGTTATATTCTGTACTTTTCACTCATGAAGAGGATGTTCCTCCTATGCTTGTTACTGCTACCCTTTTTTGCTTTTGCCCAGCAGGGTGGAGGGCATATGAGCCATATCACAAAAGATAGCCTCTCCAAATATCATGTGCGGCTTAGTAACAACTGGCGTTTTCGCATTGGCGACTCTGCCACCATGGCTGCCAAAGACTATGACGATACAAAATGGGAAGTCGCTGACCCGGCAATGTATATC
>JABDHF010000119.1:0-4468 GCA_013285595.1 Bacteroidota bacterium | reverse complement strand
GTGTAGGATGGTTCAGGCTGCACTTTACTACCGACTCCAGTATGGATTATTTGCCACTTGCATTGTCTGTAACGCATTTTGGCGCTTCAGAGATATATCTCGATGGGATAAAAGTAGATTCATTCGGGAAGATAAAAGGAAAGGACAGCAGCGAATACACGGATCCGCAATACCTGCCTTTTGTAGTAGTAATATCGTCGGCGGGCGAACATGTAATAGCTGTGCGTTATGCCAATTATAATGCCCAATACAACTTTCGCTGGTACCACAAAAATTTCGCAGGCTTCAGGATGTATATAGCTATTGCGAATATGGCTATTGCAGACGAGCGCGACCAATTCTCTTCAAGCGCTACAATACTTATCCTTCTTTTTGGCATATTCCTGGCACTAGCCATGCTGCATATCTTCCTGTATTTTTATTACAGGGCTGCACGGTCAAATTTATATTTCAGCATTTTTACTTTGTCCATTTCTTTAGTATTCTATTTATCTTATTTAAACCACGTCACTACCAGCCCTACCACCCAGTTGCATAATATTTATGTTTGTTTGCTGGTAACCGCTGCCGCCTGTTATTCATTCAGCGGACTTAGCAATGAACTGTTCAGCACAAAGAAGTGGCGGTTGAGAGTTACTACTGCATTGTGTATTTTGGGCGTTATTGTTTATATAATTAAAAATAATGTGGGTGCCATTATGTTTATAGCCCTTATCACTGTGGTAACCCTACAGGCAATTATACTTACCATAAGGGCTATCTATAAAAAAGTAAAGGGAGCCCGGATAATAGGGTTCGGCATTCTTTTCTTTGCCGTGTTTTTTCTTATAGTAGCAGTTATAGGTGTATTGTTTAATGGCTTTCAAATAAAAGATGGCATCTACGCCACCATCTTTTTAATTGTGGCAGCATGTGCAATTTTGAGTATCCCGGTTTCTATGTCGGCTTACCTGGCCTGGAGCTTTTCTACGGTAAACAAAGACTTGAAAAACCAACTGGACCAGGTGAAACTGCTCTCTGAAAAAACTATAGAACAGGAAAAGGAAAAGCAACGGCTACTGGAAAACCGGAAAGAAGAACTGGAAAAAGAGGTGGCCATACGCACAGAAGAGGTGATTGGCCAAAAAGATAAAATTGAAAAACAACACGAGCAGCTAAAGGACGAGAAAAGGAAGTCGGATGAGTTGTTGCTTAATATATTGCCGGCGGAGGTGGCGGAGGAACTGAAAGATAAAGGTTCGTCTGAGGCTAAGTTCTTTGATCATGTTACGGTGTTGTTTACTGATTTCGTTGACTTTACTAAGGCTGGGGAGCGCATGAACGCCCAGGCATTGGTAAATGAATTGCATACGTGCTTTAAGGCATTTGACGAGATCATTTCTAAATATAATATTGAAAAAATTAAGACTATAGGCGATGCCTACCTGGCAGTGTGCGGCCTGCCGATGGCTGACAAAGACCATGCTGCAAACATAACGCTGGCGGCTATAGAGATAAGAGAATACGTAATGAAGCGGAAAAAGGAAATGGGCGACCAAACCTTTGATATAAGAATAGGCATACATAGCGGTAGCGTAGTAGCGGGTATAGTGGGGGTAAAGAAATTTGCCTACGATATATGGGGCGACACGGTGAATACCGCCGCACGAATGGAGCAGCATGGCGAGACAGGGAAAATAAATATATCGGAAGTAACACACGGGTTGATCAAGGATAGGTTTGTTTGCACACACAGGGGATTGATCACTGCTAAAAACAAGGGTGATATGCATATGTACTTTGTAGAAAAAGCCATAGGATAATAGCAAATGCAACGCAGCAAAACAGGTGCATATACCACACATAACAAAGTAAAAGTAGTACGGGGAGGCGCAGATTACTTCAACTGTATCGAGGAGATAGCTGATGGTGCACAGTATTCGCTGCACCTGCAAACTTATATTTTTGACGCTGATGAAACTGGCACTAAGGTAGCCGAAGCGCTGATAAGGGCGGCGAAGAGAAGCGTAAATGTGTACCTGCTACTTGATGGGTATGCTTCGCAAAATTTACCAAAACCATTCATTGCCCGGCTGAAAGACGCAGGCGTACACTTTAGTTTTTTTCAGCCGCTGCTGAAGAGCGATCATTTTTATTTTGGTAGGCGGCTGCACCACAAGGTGGTGGTGGCGGATTCGCGGGTATGTATGGTGGCGGGCATCAATGTAAGCAACCGCTATAACGACATGGGCGAAACAAAGGCATGGCTCGACTGGGCCATATATGCCGAAGGCGAAATAGCGCCACAGCTTAACGACGTATGCATAAAAATATGGAATGGCTCGGCACTCAGGGAAAAGTGCAAGGCTACTAAAAATACGCTGACACTTAAATTGCCCCCGGATATTTGCCATGTAAGAATAAGGAGGAACGACTGGGTATATAAGAAAACGGAAATATCTAAAACCTACCGCGAGCTATTTGTTGAGGCCAACAAGCATGTGACGGTGATGACCAGCTATTTCTGGCCGCCGCAAAAACTGCTGAAACGCATGGCTGTGGCTTCGCGCAGAGGCGTGAAGATACGGCTGATACTTACAGCTAAGGCCGACGTACCATTCTCAAAATATACAGAGCGGTATTTGTACAACTGGCTGTTCAGGAATAATATTGAGATCTATGAGTATGAGAAGAATGTGCTTCATGGCAAGATAGCGGTGTGCGATAATGAACGGATAACTGCAGGATCATACAATGTAAATAACATAAGCGCCTATGCCAGCGTGGAGTTAAACCTGGATATCAGGAATCATGCTATCGCAAAGATCGTACACGATGATTTTAAGGATATTATAGCCAACGACTGCAAGCAAATTACCGAGGCAGATTTTATTAAGGCGAATAATAAGTTGAAGCTGTTGCTCTATTATCTGTCTTACCGGCTTACGCACTTTATGTTTTTCCTGTCTACTTTTTACTTTATACAGCGGCGGGGAAGAGGTAGCGTATAAATTGATGATATACTGCTTAGTATTTAAAATAGATCTACAATGTATTGGACGCGAACCTACGGCTCGCACGTGTGTTGGTATTATGGCTGGGCTACAAAGCGTTTACCCCTAACGGGGTAATGACATGTGGATGCCCATTTTTTAGATTTCTATTAGCGTGAGGCGCTATAAAATTACTTTATTGAAAATATACAGGATATTAGCTAATTTGCATAGGCAATCATATCTGTAGGCTTATGCATCTAAACTTTACTAAATCTTTACATCGCGGCATTTTGGTTTTTACTGCACTGGTGGCGGGTTACAGTTGCAGTGCGCAAACGCTGAGCACCGTGGCTGGTACAGGCGCTGCCGGTTATAATGGGGACGATGAGCCTGCTACTGCAACACAGTTATGGTCTCCTGCGGGTATTGCCTTGGGTGGTGGTGGTGTATATGTGGCCGATGGGCTGAATAACCGTATACGTGTGGTAAGCAGCCAGGGAAAGGTCAGCACTATAGCAGGTGTAGAAGACCCGGGTAGCGCTGGCGATGGTGGCCCGGCTACCGATGGGCAACTGAGCGACCCCGAAGGTATAGCCATAGACGGCCAGGGCAATGTGTATATAGCAGATAAGTTCAATAACAGCATTCGTAAAATAACACCTGCGGGAGTTATCAGTACAGTTGCAGGAACTGGAGAGGCCGGGTATAGCGGCGATGGCGGACTGGCTGTATCATGCAAGCTGAATGGCCCTACCAATATAACGTTTGACAGGGAGAACAATATGTATATAACTGATGCGGGTAACAACTGCATCCGTATGATGACGCAGGCCGGAGAGATAATGACCATAGCAGGTACGGGCAAGGCTGGCTTCAATGCCAAGGCAAAACGCGCGACTATGGCTATGCTCAATGCACCAAGGGGCGTAGCAGTAGATAGTATTGGGAATATATATATTGCCGATGCGCTAAACTACGTGGTACGTAAGGTAACGCCAACCGGGGATATCAGTACAGTAGCAGGCACTAATGCATCTGGCTACAGTGGCAATGACGACACGGCAATGTATGCCACGCTGAACATGCCAACAGGTGTGGCGCTGGATAAGGGCGGAAACATTTATATAGCAGACCAGGGCAATAATTGCATCCGTAAGATAAATACCGAAGGGATCATAAGCACTGTACCGATAACGCAGACCGATTCTGCCGGACGGCTTGTCGCACCACTATGCATAGTGATAGATGGCGGCGGAAACATATATGTATCTGAGCAGCGCAGCAACCGGGTAAGAAAGATAACCCCTGCACCACCTGTTATAGTAGTAAAAAAGAAGAAGGATGATAGTAAGCCATACGTACCGCCACCTTTCACTATGCCGGGCAGCCACTTTATCAACTCTCCCGTGAGGCCGATGGGCAACCAGCCAATGCCAACCAATTATGGTGGCACCCCGGTAAGGGCAACCAATAAAGGATAGGTTTACGAGAAC
>JABDHF010000118.1 GCA_013285595.1 Bacteroidota bacterium | reverse complement strand
TTTCCCCTTCATGAAATTAAAGCATACCGAGAATCTTATATCAGGGATTCTATTGTAAGAGGAAGGGCGGTAAAATCAAGAGATTCGGTAAATTATGCCTTTAATGATGCGGATAGTGTAAGCAAGCGATATTATTTATATGATGTAAGATATAGCATTTCAACTGTTGGGGACAAATGGCATTGGGATGAATGGTTTTATCTGGATGACAAATATCGTGTAGTGCATAGCAAGAAAACTCCTAATTCTTAGTGTTGAACAATATATCAGATCAGTAGAACAATATGAAAAACATAGCTTCTCCTCCCCGAAAATCGACCTCATATCCTTGCCCACGTTGCATTTCAATTTTCATTAGTCAAATATTTACGAACGCTATATATCACCAAGGCCCCTTTGATTATGGATGCCTTAAATTATTTTGTCCTATAAACAAAGCAATAAATCAGAGCAATAAAACAAAATGAAAATGGGCTTGTCCTCCCCGAAAAACGGCCTCAAATGCAAGCCCATATAGCATCTAAGATAAAATATTTTATAATTTAATATTGCTATATGATAAATGAGCAAAATACTGGCAAATGCTACATTACAATACTCTTATTTGTAATAAAAGGGAAAGAAGATGTCTTCAATGAATATGAAGAAAAGGTACTGCCACTACTTAGCCGGCATCAAGGCCAGTTGCTATATAGGATACGCCCCGAAGCGCAGCAATATATTACCCCACAGGATGAATACCCTTACGAGATACATATAGTATCATTTGAAACCATCACCGGATTTGAGCAATACAAGGCCGATAAGGATCGGCAGTCCCACGCCTATCTGTTCAGGGAATCAGTCAGCAAAACACTTATGATAGAAGGATTTGTACGTTAAAACAAAAAAACCGCCCCGGAAAAGGACGGTCTATAAAATGTTATGTCAAACTAATCAGTCCAAATTTGGCTGTGGCGTATAACGCAGGTATGGCTTTACTATCCTCAGGCCCTTAGGGAATTTCTTCTCTGCGTCTTCAGTAGAAACTGCCGGCACTACTATCACATCCTCCCCATGTTTCCAGTCGGCGGGAGTAGCTACGCTGTGCTCGGCAGTCAATTGCAGCGAGTCTATTACACGTAGTACTTCTACAAAGTTGCGGCCTGTAGATGCAGGGTAGGTGATAGAAAGCTTCAGCTTCTTATCTGGCCCTATCACAAATAACGAACGCACAGTAGCTGTGGCCGATGCATTAGGGTGTATCATGTCATACAGTGTTGCCACATTACGGTCTGCATCAGCTATGATCGGGAAGTCTACGGTGGTGTTCTGGGTTTCATTAATATCGCTAACCCAGCCGTGGTGTTTGTCCAGCGCATCTACGCTTACGGCCATCACCTTCACATTTCTTTTTGCGAACTCATCTTTAAGCTGTGCGGTACGGCCAAGCTCTGTAGTGCATACTGGCGTATAATCGGCAGGGTGGGAGAACAGCACACCCCAGCTATCGCCCAGGTAGTCGTGGAAGCTGATGTCGCCTACGGTTGTCGTTGCTTTAAAATCGGGAACAGTATCCCCTAAATGAAGTGCCATGATAATATAGTTTTAGAAGTGCAATTTAAGTGCCTTCCACTACATTCAATAACCTTAAAGTATAAAGCTTTCTTATTTCTTCATTAAAAGAAATGCAGCCTGCCCGGTAGTTGCCAGCATTAACCTTCTCCGCCGGATAATGGGAAGTCAGTATCGAGGTGGTCGATCTTATGCTTTACCTCTTCAATTATGTGCTTGATAAATGACTCGTGATGCTCAGCCGGTTTAGGCTCGCCGGTTGCAGCGTCATCGTGCTTTTCCACAGGATGATGGTGATGTACGGGACGTGGATCTTCTTCGCCGCCAGACAGTGGGAAGTCGGTATCAAGATCCTGTACCTTGTCTATTAAATTTCCCAGCCAGGATTTGTGCTTAGGAGCTTCAGTATGTTCTTCTCCTTGTTTGATATCGTCGTTTTCGTTTGCCATAGTGTTGGAGTTTTAGCGTGTTCTACAAATTTCGTGAATATTTCAAGGAATAAAAAATATTTTAATAAAAATTCTCCATTAACAAATTGCTTTTATCGCCTGTTTATTTTCCATTTGTTTATTATACCTGTATTTGCAGCGACATCGTTGTTCTGCTTTTTGCCTTTCCCCCAGGTAGCAGCGGCCAGTAATGCAGCTACTTCTTCGGCTACAGCATCATCTGTATCGAGATATTCTGGCTTAAAGTACTTTTCAATGAATTTGGTATCAAAATTACCAGAGCGGAAAGGCTCGGTCTGCACCGCCCATTTCCCAAAGCTTAGTGTGGTTTGTATGCCTTTGATATGATACTCGTCTATGGCGCGGCACAGGCGCTCTATGGCCTCGTCGCGCGTGGGGGCGTAGGCAACCAGTTTGGCTATCATAGAATCGTAAAATACGGGGATATCCATACCTTCTTCGTAGCCATCGTCTACACGCACACCCGGGCCCTTTGGCGGCAGGTACATTTCCAGCTTGCCGGTATCAGGCAAAAAATTATTGTACGGGTCTTCGGCACATACGCGCAGTTCTATTGCATGGCCGTTTATTTTCAGATCGTCCTGCGTAAAGGATAGCTTATTGCCACGTGCTACATTTATCTGCTCTTTCACCAGGTCTATGCCTGTTATCATTTCGGTGACGCAGTGCTCTACCTGCAGGCGTGTGTTCATCTCCAGGAAGTAGAAGTTCAGGTTCTCATCTACCAGGAATTCTACCGTTCCTGCGCCATAATAGTTGCACGAGCGTGCAACGGCAATAGCACATTCGCCCATCTCTTTCCGTATATCCGGCGTCAGGCAGCTCGATGGGGCTTCTTCTACCAGTTTCTGGTGGCGACGCTGTATGCTACATTCCCGCTCAAACAGGTAGGCGTAGTTGCCATGCTGGTCGCCTATCAGCTGTATCTCTATGTGCTTAGGTGCGCCTACATATTTCTCAATGAACACATCGTCGTTGCCAAAGGCACTCAGCGCCTCGCTTTTGGCGGTGCGTATCTGTTCTTCAAATTCCCCTTCGTTATTTACCACACGCATACCCTTGCCACCTCCACCAGCCGATGCTTTTACCAGTATTGGGTACCCTATGCCATTGGCTATCTTACGGGCAACATCTATATCGCTGATAGGCTCTTCCGTGCCAGGTACCATGGGCACATTGAATTTCTTAGCAGCCTGCTTAGCGCCTATTTTACTGCCCATGATCTCGATGGAATGCGCAGACGGCCCTATAAATATAAGGCCTACATCAGAGACTGCTTTGGAAAATGAGGCATTTTCGCTCAGGAAGCCGTAACCGGGGTGGATGCCTTCTGCACCGGTTTTTAAAGCCGCTTCAATTATCTTTTCGGCGCGCAGGTAAGACTGCGAGGAGAGCGCAGGGCCTATGCAAATGGCCTCATCGGCGTAGCGCACGAAGGGCATATTCCTGTCAGCTTCTGAAAATACTGCTACTGTCTTAATGCCCATTTCCTTAGCTGTGCGCATGACGCGCATAGCAATCTCGCCACGATTGGCGACAAGTATTTTTTGCATAGGGTGCTAAATTAATGATAAAATGACGATAAGGAAACTGGAATTTTATACAGGGAATGTAAAAGTATGAGCTGTACGTATATCAGTTACCTGGTCCTGTCTTTATATTCTTCGCTTTCAGGAATAAGCAAATGCTCATATTGGCTTCTGTCTATATTTACCCGGCCAAATATTTGCCAGTAATAACTTTTTGTCATTCGGCTCCAGTGCAGGGTTTGAGCAACGCAAATCCCTAAATCGTATTTTTGTCGGACAACAATGGTATTCTTTTAATAAAGAAACTGATGATACCAAAATAACCCAATCCAATTTGATTACCTCGGTCTTCCGATTATCTTTGTCATTCAAATTATAAAAAATCGATCTCATGAATAGAAGACATGCAACAGCCGTATGGAACGGTTCAGGAAAAGAGGGTGGTGGCAACTTAACTACCCAAAGCACTGTGCTTAACAAAACACAATACTCCTGGAGAAGCCGCTTTGAAGAAGGCATAGGCACCAACCCGGAAGAACTGATAGCGGCTGCACATGCAGGATGCTTCACCATGAAGCTGAGCTTTGTGCTGGGCGGTGGTGGCTTTACGCCAGAGTCTATAGAAACTGGCTGTGACATAACACTGGACAACGGCACCATTACCAAAAGCGAAATGACCGTAACGGCCAAAATACCAGGCATTACGCAAGAGCAATTCCAGGCAATGGCTGAAGAAGCCCATAAGGGATGCCCGATAAGTAACGTGCTCAACTGCGAAAAAACACTTACCTCTGTTACCTTAGCATAAGCAAGAAATGATACAAAAAGTAAGAGCGCTCCATTCGGGGCGCTCTTACTTTTTTGTAAACGGTAACAGTATTTATTTGCCTCCACCGTGGGCGGCGTTGTAATATTGCTGTGCCTGAGCCTTGTCGCCCTTGCGGTCGTAGATATAGGCCAGGGCCATGTAGGCTTGCCTTTCCACATTCCTATCCATTGAGGCGGCTTTTTTCACATTCTCTATAGCTACATCGAAATGCCCCTGGCCTGCCTGCGCCTGTCCCATGCCTAAATAAGCTTCTGCCATATCCGGGTTTTCTTCCGACATCTCGCTGTATATCTGCATGGCGCTATTGAAGTCGCCCTGCTGCAATGCTATTCCACCGGCAATGTTTGCCGTCTGCAGTTCCTGCGATGACACAGCCCTTGCTTTATCTACTGCTTTTCGTGCATTGGCTATGTCATTTGTTGCCCTGTATACCAGTGCCAGGTTGTCCCACACTTCAATATCTTCAGGATATTTGGCCGCAGCTTTAGTTAAATATTCTAAGGCCTTCGGCGCGTCGTTTTGCTGCATGGCGCTGTAACCTTTAAAGCCGTTACGCTCGGGGTCGTTCTGCACTATAGTACATAGCGCCACGCCATCGGCAGCTATAGTATGTATAGCCATGCTTGACGGGAAAAAGCCATTTTGCAGCTCCCCTTTATCCAGGAACCTACCATAGTAAATACCATAGTTCCATTCCTGCTGGTTCTTTTGGTAGAAGCGGCTGTACACCAGCTTTACCGGCACAGGGGAAAGTTTGGCATACTGTTGGATAGGTTCCATGCAGTTAGTGGCAATAACCATAGTGTCTTTTGCAGGCAGTTGCTTCAGCCTGTTTTGCACCAGCCAGTCAAAACCCTGCTTTATGGAGTTCATGTAGTAGTCGGTTTCGTAAACGCCGTTTGCCGCCTTGATGCCACCTTCTAATTCATTAAAGTAAACGTATTCATTAGGGTGGTTGGCAAACATGAACCTTGCCGGTAGCGCAACAAGCACTACTACTAATGCCGCAAATGCATAGCGAGCGCCATTAATTTTAATTGTGTCGAATATAAACATGTAGAACAAGGCGGCGGTGATGGCCATAGGCGGTAAGGTAAACATTGCATGCCGCAGCCCATCGTAAACCGTAGAGTGGTTATATACAATATAGAATATGGGGAAGATAGCAGAGAAGATGATCATCCACAGATAACTGGTATTGTACTTCCGGCTAATAAATACAACTGATAAAGTGCCGCAGATAAAGCCAATGAGCAGGTAGAGCGGCAGGCCTATCATCATCCACTTAGGCAGGTAGTACCATGGCAACTGGCTGGTGTCTATTCTGTGCCCATCAAATATCATTCTTATCACAGCCGGGTAGCTTGACATCACTTTCAAGGCTTCAAGTGGGTTG
>JABDHF010000117.1 GCA_013285595.1 Bacteroidota bacterium | reverse complement strand
TCACGACCCCGAAGATCTGAACAGGCTATATGACGCATGCAGCAAAGGAGCCGACCTGGTGGTGGGCTCAAGATATACTACAGGCGGGCAGGTGGTGAATTGGCCATGGGACCGCATCCTGATATCCAAAGGTGGTGCATTTTATACTAAAATGATCCTTTGGATGCCGGTGAATGACCCTACTGCGGGTTTCGTATGTTACAACCGAAAAGTATTGGGCACTATACCACTCGATAAAGTTCATTTCATAGGTTACGCTTTCCAGATAGAAATGAAATACCGTGCGTGGAAGCTGGGCTTTAAGATAGCTGAAGTTCCTATTACCTTCCGCGACCGGAAGGAAGGCGTATCGAAAATGAGTAGCGGCATTATAAAGGAAGCCATGTATGGGGTATGGAAAATGAGAGGGTTTTCGAAAAAGGATTAACAGTTGACTCTGCTACCCTTTTAACTCATTACCCTCTTAACTTCGCAACTGTAGCCGGTCCTTCCATAAATAGCAAGTCCAGTATACTCAGATCGGGCAGGAAACCAATTCGATCTTCGAATACCTGGTAGTATTTTGGCACTGTTGCCGACTGTTCGTTTGCATTCCTTAAGTCAAGTATATCAGTAGCGTAGGCTTTTGTATACACCTCTGTTTCCTGTAGCTCAAATCTGAGCCTTAGCGCTCGTTTCACCCATTGCAATGCAGCCTTGTTTAAATCGATAAGGTGATCGTAGCTGGTTTCAAACAGCAGTTTCAGGCTATCTTCATAATGATCGAAATATGGAGAACGCTTGTAGGTGGACACTATAGCCCGCCAGTGCTGTATCTGCCAGCGGCCATCATTATGTATGCGCACATCGCGCATGGTTACATGCTGGTTGCGGCCGTCTGCCAGCGGCACGCTTAGCAGTATGCTATTATTAGCCCCGGCAATGCGATACCTGTTGCGGCTGGTCATTTTTTCAAAATGCTCCGCGCTATCCAGCAGCACCACGTTGGCATCCATAACCTGCATCCACCAGCTGATATTGGGGAATATATAAAAGGGGGAAACAACTGTCATTTGCTGCAAAAGTAAAAACAGAAAGCCAAATAGCTAACAGCCCTGTATTTTAACAACTTAAAAAAGCCGTATTGCAGGTTTGGTTTTATATTTGCCCAAAATCCATTATAATAATGCGCAGCCTGGTAGTGTGTCTTATTTTGTTATGCTCATTTGTGAGGGCTACGGCAATTGAAGCAGTTGTATCTCATACTTTGTTTTATATAGCTGACCCCGCGCAACCGGGTAAATTTATTCCAAGCATAGAGGCTTACTGGCAGGTGAACCCACGAAAGCTGCACTACTCTACCACACCAGAAAAAACCATAGTGGCTAATATAAAGGTGGATATTACTTTATGGAATGATGCCGGAATAATAAAGGAAGACCATTATATACTGCAAACTACGCCACGAAAAAGTGTGGGTGAGCTTGTAAAAAACAATGTTATTGACCTGAGGAAATACAGCATTACTCCGGGGAATGTGAAGATGAAGTTTAAGCTGACGGACATGGCAGATAGCAGCAGCGTTTATACCTATGCAGATAGCTTTACGGTGGCGCCAACTGAGGATAGTGCATTTTATAGCGGGCTGGAGTTGTATGACACCGCCTTTGAATCGACCACGGCAAGTGTATTTAAGAAAAACGGCAAAATGCAGATACCTGCCTGCACTAATTTCCTGGATGACTCAAAAGGTATGCTGCACTACTATGCCGAACTGTACCAAAGCGATAAGATACCTGCGGCGAGCTACCCACTGATACAAAAAGTATTCATTGCTAAAAAGGAAGATGTGGAAGCATATGGGCATTTCACAAATACGGACACTATTAAAGGGCAAAAGCTATCTGTGGCCTCGGGCAGCTTTAATATAAGATCGCTGGTCTCTGGCAACTATTACCTGCGCGCTACTGTGGAAAACAAAGATCATGAGGTAGTGGCATCGCAAGTACTTTTTTTCCAGCGGCTGAATGATCACCCGTATGTAGAAAAAGACACATCGAAAAAGAAGGGTGCAGCGGTTTCGGATACGGGTATGGAGCAGGTAACACTGATAGACCTGAACAAAACGTTTGTGGCAAAATATACCTTGGGTGAGGTTAAAGCTATATTAAAAATGATGCTGCCGGTAGCAGATCCTTTAAGTATACAGAACATAAATGCCTTTTTAAAGAAGCCGGATGATATGTATATGCGGTACTTCATTTACAACTATTTCGCAAGCATTAACAAGGATGACCCAAAGCAGGCATGGAAAGACTATTCGAGTAAGATAATTGACGTAAAAAGACGCTTCAGCGAACATGGCACCCCCGGCTATGAAACGGACAGGGGCTTTATATTCCTGAGATATGGACCGCCAACTGATGTTATAACGGTAGAGAACGAATCGGGCACGCTACCGTATGAAATATGGCAATACAATACGCTTACCCAAACGAACCGCAAAGCTGTAGCCAATGCATTATTCCTTTTTTACAGGCCACAGGCTACCTTCAGCTATAAACTGCTGCATAGTACGGTAGATGGCGAAATACAGAATGGGATATGGAGAAGCTATCTGTATGTAGGCTCTGGCGGAGGAACTAACGGAGACTCGCGGGCCGAGCAGTATATAGGGAACCGGTGATTTATATGTTTAGGCCCATGATACATTGGGTGCGAACCTATGGCTCGCATGTTGCCTGATACTATGGAGGGCTACAAAGCGAAAGCTCATAGGGAGCAATAATAAGTCCTTACAGGTAATTTATATCCGTATCAGTTATTTGTCAGTCGGCTGCGTGGGATTTACCATACCGTGTTCGGCATTAGCCCAAACATTATCGATAGTCCATTTGAGCTGCTGCTGAAAAGGCTCGTGACGTACATGGCAACTTTCGACGGCGCAGAGCTTGCACTGGAAAGGCTTGCAGCCATCGATATGGATAAATAGCTCTACCTGGTTTTTAAAGTGTGCTTTTATGAGGTTTTCGAGGTCTTGTATTTCATTATCGGCCTGGGCTACGGTATAGTACCAGGGCAGCGTCATATGGGCATCTACGTGCATCAGGTTGCCATATTGTATTACCCTTAGATTATGCAGATCTACCCATTGTGGCTCCCGCCTTGCTTCCAGCACGTCTATTACTTCTTTTATGAGCACTACGTCCATCTCGTCCATAATACCGGAAATAGAGCGGCGTAATACCTTGTAGCCAGTAACCATGATGATGATAGCAAAACAAAGCGCCACGGCACTATCGAGCCACAGCCATTTGTTTTTGGTGATGAGCAGCAATGTAAGGCCTATGAGAATGGCGACTGTAGAATAGGCATCTGTAACTAGGTGGTTACCCGCCGAGGTTAGCACCATGGAGTTGTTTTTCTTTCCCTCGCGCTCAGCATACTTGCCTACAACAAAATTAACAATACCGGCGCCGGCTATGATCAATAAGCCTATGTTAAGCTTTTGCAGCTGGTGCGGTACAATAAGCTGGTGAATAGCCTGCCAGATAATGACGATGCCCGCGATAAAGATGAGCGTGCCTTCTACCGCAGATGAAAGGAATTCAGCCTTACCATGGCCATAGGGGTGATTGGTATCACGAGGCATGCTGGCAAGGATAATGCTGAACAGCCCCAGGAAGCCGGCGAACATATTTACCGTGCTTTCCAGCGCATCGGTAAGTATGGTTACTGAACCTGTGAGGTACCAGGCTACGAGCTTGCCCAGGAAAAGAACTACGGAAAGTATAGCAATATTTCTCTGAACCTGAACTGGACGCATAGTAGTTGTAAAGATAGTACTATGAACCTAATTATCGTGCCAAACCGTAAGGCAAGCAAGGATATCAGAAGGCATAGTACTGATAAGAATAGAAGGTGCTATCATCAGTACCTGTGCCGAAGTTGTTCTTAACCTTTATGAACTGGGTTATTCGTCCCTGGCCATCGTAATGGTAGAAATATCTTTCGATCCACTGGCTACCATACCACTGTGAAGGCACATGGCTGGTTTTTATGTATGCCCTGCCATAATTCAGGAAAGCATCGATACGCAAGGCATCACCTACCTGGCCGGTTTTAGACACATCGTAACTGAAGCTGTCTACGCCGCTGGTAAAGGCTATGGCGACCATATCGCCATTATTCCAGGCATAATTTGTATCGGTCTTTGTATAGTATGGGAAAGCGGTGCTTGGCGCCTGGGTTGTCACCCTGCCCAGCTGGTTGTTGCTATACGTAAAGGCAAGCGTATCGGGCGACCTATCTATACTGGAAATGGCGCCAATGGCGTTTGTATTTACCGTAGTACCCCCCCCGCCACTTATAGCATATGAAGTGCCAAAATAAGTAAATACCCTGGTTTCGGAATGGCCGGTATCAGTGCCACCGCCTATCATAACTATGGTATCGACATTGCTGAAGGCATCGTACGTAATATGGTAATGCTCTACTGATGTGAAATGCGACACATCGATAATGCCAGGTTTATAGCCTGCTGAGGAATTGTTTTTAGATTTCTTTTTGCAGGACAATACGCCGCATAGGATGGCTATTAACGGTAGCAGCAATAAGAGTTTAGAGGCTTTCATAATACCGGCTTTCGTGATTAAAGATAGGGAACTAAGGATATTGGTTATTTGTCTTTAAAGCTAAATTTAACATAACTAAAAATAAGCACCAGCGACATAGCTATGCTGAACAAGCATATACCGAGTATTGTTTTTGTAAAGCCATTGACAACGGCAGTTTTTGCAAACAGGTCTTCGGCTTCTATCTCCTGCAGCAGCATAAAAATGGAAAGTGCAAGGGAAAGCACACCTAAGATAAGATTGGTAAGCGCATTGTTGTACCAGGCCTGAACGGAGAATACAAGCACCAGCATAAACGCCTGTAGCGTAAAATGGCCAGTACTAAGAAAACTGGTGATAAGCCACGTAACACCCATGAGTATATAAAAGCTGTACGCTATGTATACGAGTACTTCATAAAAGGTGATGCGTCTTTTTTCCATAGATTGTCGATTAGCTGATTTGCAAATTAGCTGATTAGCTGATGCCCTCAATTTGCATTGCTGATCTTACAAATTAGCTGTGGTGCAAAAATACTATAGGTTTAACTGGGTTTCATCTTTTTGAGGCAAAAACCCTACTCATTAGCGAATTTGCAAATCAGCTAATCTTCTTCCATACTTCTATCTGTTCTTTTTCATTAACTGATAGAACTCTTTTCCCTTCTAATTATCGAGCTCGAGGACGTAGTGATACTCGCAGCTGTAGATGGGGTTTTTGAAGACGTCCTGGTAGTACCAGTTTACCTTTACGTTTATGATACGGCTGGTTAGTGAACGATGGCTCCAAACCTCAGGCCGGACATGCGCTATGCCAAACTGACGATAAAATGATGCCCCTGTATTGAAAAAGCCTTCCAGCTTGCCAAAGTCGTTGAATGAAGTGGTATTATCGTCTGAGACCATGGTGCATGGCACATTGTAGAGAAATGCCATTCCTTTAGTATCGTACAACTCCAGGGCTTTGGCGTAGGTTTCAAAAAAGGTATTTATGCGGTGTATTGGGAAAGAATTGCTCATGGCTCACTGTTTTCGGGTGGGCGAAAGTAGTGTATTATAGCAATGCGAAAATTAGAGGAAAAACATTTTTCCCTTACTAATTCGTAAAATGGCTGGGTATGTTTATTTTTGGTACCAAATACATAGCTATTGAAGACCCTGCTCAATAATGATCAGCTTGATATAACACTGCAGCGGTTAGCGCACCAG
>JABDHF010000116.1 GCA_013285595.1 Bacteroidota bacterium | reverse complement strand
TAGTAATGACGTGTTGAGGTTCAGGCAAAACATACTTTTTTGGGTAAGCATGGGTTTACTTATTTATTACCTGGGCAGTTGCCCCTACTATGGTTTACGCAATTTGCTGGTGTACAAGCACAGAGACCTGAATATATACTACAGCTATTTTATATACATTCTTGACAGCTTGATGTATCTTACGTTTGCACTTAGCTTTATACGTGGGAAACCGAGCTCATAAAATTTATTATTCTTGCTTCCATCATGCTGCTCGTCTTCATCTGGGGCATCGTGGTTTTTGTTTTTAAGTATCAAAAAAGAAAGCTGATGTACGACCAGGAAAAAGCGGCGCAGGATGAACGGCACTTCAGGGAGATGCTGTTTACTAAAATTGAAATTCAGCAAAACACTATGCGGGATATAGGCCGGGAGATACATGACAATGTGGGCCAGCGCCTTACCCTGGCGGCCATGTATATTTACCAGTTGGAATATGAGCAAAAAGAAACCAGTACCGGCCAGCGAATATCTATGGTAGGCAACATCATCAGCGAATCTATGGACGAGTTGAGAAGCCTGTCTAAAAGCCTTACTAATACCAATGCGGAAAAATGGGAGCTGGAAGAGCTTGTAGACAATGAATGCAGCCGGGTAAATGCTTTGAATATCTGTAAAGTAACCTATAGCTTTAATACAAAAGATATACATGCAGACGCTACGATGAAAAGCTTTATACACCGCATTATACAGGAGTTTTTTCAAAACAGCCTGAAACACGCACGGTGCAAACAGATAGAGCTTGCTTTTGTAAATGACGCAACGGGTCTTTGGGTAGAGTTGCGGGACGATGGTGTGGGTTTTGACATAAATACTTATAGTGAAAGCAATGCCCACGGTATTGGGCTATCTAACATGAAAAAGAGGGCGGAGTTTCTGGGCATTAATTTTCTACTGGAAAGCGATAAAGGGAAAGGAACAAAAGTGAAGTTATTAATTCCGGCAGACAAGCTAAACACGTCATTGCATGCAGCAGTATAAAATAGTGATAGCAGATGATCATCTCTTAATAGCTAGGGCTATGACCGTGCTCATTGAAAACTTCCCCCGGTATTCGGTGTTGTATGAAGTGGAAGATGGGAAAAAACTCATTGAAAAATTTAAAGTAGCCAAAAATATACCAGACATAGTGCTGCTGGATATCTCCATGCCCGAAATGGATGGTTTTGAAACAGCAAGATGGATCCGGGAAAACCATCCCGGGGTGCTTATTGTGGCACTGTCTGCACAAAATGACGATCAGTCGCTCATCAATATGGTAAAAGCAGGCGCCAAGGGCTACCTGGTGAAAAACACACACCCTACAGTGCTTGAAAAAGCGCTGGACTCGCTGGTAGCCAATGGTTATTATTATCCCGACTGGGCCGCAAATAAAGTATTTGCAAGCCTGTCTGACGACAAAATAAAAAAAATATCTTTTTCCGACAGGGAGAATGAATTCCTTATGCACTGCTGCTCAGAAATGACCTATAAAGAGATAGCCGGAAAAATGTTTTGCAGTGTGCATACAGTCGAGGGCTACAGGGACAATCTTTTTGAAAAGCTGGGCCTGAAAACCAGGGTGGGCCTGGCCATCTATGCCATAAAAAATGGTAAAGACGCCAGCGCCTTATCAAATCGTTAGGCAACTAACTCCAGGGGCGTCTAAATAGTTTCACACCCTCCCTGGCTATATTCCAACAACTACTGATTATTTGATTGGCTATACCCTTAGGGCATAGCTGCACTCTGCTGTGTATGCGTGGTATCACCGTTTAAATGTACCGGTGGCAGTGCCAGGCCTAGCCCCCGCCTGCGCTGTGTAGCAGCCAATATTCATCTCCTGCTTTAAAATCTTCCATTTTTAACGGTAAAAAATACCCTTGTTTAAGGGTACAGTTACCCTTGTTAGGCTCTGTTATACGCCTGGCCATGAACATAGTTTTACACCATCAGATCACCTGGAAAACAACAGGCGATTTAATCACGAAAACTAAATGTTATGGTTATGAAAAAAGTACTTTTATTGATGTTGCTGTTATGCGGCATTTTATGCGCAAAAGCAGCCATTACAGGGCCACATACAGTGTGTATCGGTGACTCTATCATTTTATCCGACCCATCTGCCGGCGTTCCGCCTCCCTGGAGCAGTAGTTTCTCCATCTACGCAACGGTGGGCTCCACAACCGGGATCGTTCGCGGCGTTTCTGCCGGAGTCACCACGATCTCATATGCATTGGCCGGCGGTGGGTTTGATACTTATACCGTAACGGTTAACCCATTACCTGCGGCTATTACAGGCCCACTGGCTATTTGCGCCGGAACCACCACTTCGCTTGCAGATGCATCCACAGGCGGCACATGGAGTAGCAGTTCACCCCCGTGCGCAAGTATCGAAATAGCGACGGGTGTAGCCACCGGGATATTTGGTTTATGCACATCGGTTATTACCTACACGCTGCCCTCCGGCTGCAAGATCACAGCAACGGCAACTGTAAACCCCGCCCCGGCTATCCACAAGATCATAGGCGGCGGCAGCTACTGCGCTGGCCAGCCATGCCCGCATATAGAACTGGACACTTCAGACATTGGCATCCAATACCAGCTATTCTGCGGTGTTACGCCCATTGGCTCACCCCTGGCTGGCACAAACACTACGCTCGATTTTGGTGCGGAATGCACTGCCTGCATTTATACAATAATAGCTACAAACCCCGTAACTGGCTGCAGCAGCGCTATGCACGGTGCAGATACAGTGACTGTTTTGCCCGTTTGCGTAATAACTGGAGCTAATCATATTTGTGTAGGCGACAGCACTGTATTAAATGGGTGTACCGGGTGTACCTGGAGCAGCAACAATACTGCGATCTCTACCGTAGGGCCGTGTACCGGCGTTGTAACCGGTATTGCAGCAGGTATTGCCACCCTTACTTACATATCCGCAGGCGGTTGTATTTCCACCTTTACAGTTACTATAAACCCCGCGCCATTCCCATGTTTGGTAACTGGCGGCGGCAGTTATTGCCCGGGGCAGCCGTGTCCGCACATTGGTTTGGCTTGCTCCGCCACTGGTATTAATTACGACTTAAAGCTGGGATCCCTGGTGGTAGCAACGCTTCCCGGCACGGGTGCCGGCCTTGATTTTGGCCAGCAATGCGTAGCCGGAGTGTACAAAGTGGTAGCCACTAATATGGTTACCGGCTGCAAAGCTGCGATGGCGGATAGCGCGGTAGTAACCATAACCCCGGCACCCTCACCGGTAACAGGCGACACGATAATATGCGCAGGCGGCACTACCATATTGTCGAACGCTATTACCGGAGGCGCCTGGAGCAGCAATAATATCACATGCGCCACTGTTGTTCCCGCTACTGGTGTTGTTACGGGTGGATCATTTGCTCCATGTACTACAGTGATCACTTATACACCACTAACCGGTTGCCCGGCATCTGTTACCGTAACTGTGACCCCGTCATGCATAATATCCGGTACAGATCATATCTGCGTCGGGAGTAGTACAACGTTGAGTGGCTGCAGCGGCTGCACATGGGGCAGCAGCAATGCAAGTATTGCTACAGTGGCGCCCTGCACCGGAGTTGTAACAGGCGTGTCGGCTGGGTCTGCGGCTATTACGCACACATCTGCCGGAGGCTGTATATCTGTTTTCACAGTTACGGTAAATCCTGCTGCACCAATAACCGGAGATACAATACTATGTGCAGGCAATACAACTGTACTTTCTAATGCAGTACCTGGAGGTATGTGGAGCAGCAGTAACACTGCTGTCGCTACAATAGATGTCTCGGGCGTCGCAACTGCAATAGCCCCGGGAACGACTATTATTACCTATACTACAGCCGCAGGCTGCAGTAGCACAGTCACAATTTATGTGCGCGCCATACCATACCTCACTAGTTCGCTCACTATCCCAACACTGAACTGTGATACAAACGTTATCTATATTCCTGCAAGTAATATACCCGGCACTACGTTTTCGTGGGCGCGGGCAGCGGTGCCTGGCATTTTAAATATTACAGCAAGCGGCATGGGCAATGTACATGAAGCCCTATACCTTGCGAGCACGACACCTGTACTGGTCACCTACGTGATCACGTCAGACAACGCTGGCTGCATCAGCACCCAGAATGTTACGATCCTCGACAGCCCATGCGGGCGTAAAGAACCTTGCGACTTCGTTTCGGCCACTATTGTTAAAGATTCAGGCTCCTGCTGTTACAGGATATATATATCCAACAAATTCTATGGCGGCTATTTTACAGCCCTTGTAATTGAGACAGGACACCTGAACATAGACAATGTAACCCAGGGTGGTGAGTGGGGTGGTATAACGTACCAATCCGGCCACAGTGTTATTTTTGGAGACACCACTCACACAAATTATATACCACTCGATAGTGCCGGTACAAACGGATTTCTGCTGTCTACAATATGTGTATCTGGCATAGGGCCCGATACCTTAAAATTGCGTTGGCTGGGGCCAAAGCAGCCCGGCGATACGGTGTGTAAAAAAGACCTTGTGATCTTTGGCTGCGGTGTGCCTGTTGACACCAACTGTGCAGGAATAATTAACCAGAAAGCAGTATGCAATAATGGAGTGGTGTCTATGCAATTCCAGGTAGTGAACAAAAGTAATTTCATCATGCGGGCTATTACTTTCTACAGTGCCGACCCAAATGTACATGCCCTGCATCCGTTTTTTCCTATAGCAGACCTTGCTCCTGGCGCCACTTCTCCCATCTATTCTGTACCCCTCGTTGTGCACAACAATGCATCCAGCGGCTGTTTTTACTTTTCAGCCTGCGATCTTCATGTGCTGCCGGGCACAGGTGGCCAGTACCCGCATTATTGCTGTTTAGACAGTATTAAGTATTGCTTTGCAATTCCATCGTGCAATGGTTGTGACGCGATAAATATAACATCAGCAAAAACTGACCCTAAGAACTGTTGTTATAAGCTCACCCTAACTAATGACTACTATGCAGGTAATATAAAATGCCTCCGCTTTAACGGCCAGGCAGGCACCCAGTTTGCCATAGTTTCGGGCTGGAATATACAGTCGCCGGTATCTGCGAGCCAGGTAACTATGTGTGCGCCCGGCGGCGCTGTAGATACAGGAGTTTCTGCGGATTTTGCAAACTTCTGCATCACGGGTACTGCCACTCCTCCATATATAATAACTATCGACTTTTTAGGAGATAGCGGTCAGGTGATCTGCACAAAAGAATTATCGTTTGACAGCTGCACACTGGTAAACCCCACCTGTGCCACTATAGTCGACGATTCTATGTACTGCGATGGAAGCAGAACGCAGTTCTCGTTCTACGTAAAAAACTACAGCCCGTTCATGCTTTACCAGTTTGATCTCAGGCTATCAGACACATCATTTAAGCTGGATAAATATTTCATTGATCCTGTGCCACCTATACCTGTAAATGGCATCGGTGGGCCATACGTGATCACAGTCGACAGCCCGCTAATGGCTATGGGCAATTTCTGCATCTACCTTACTGGCCATAACAATATCTATATAGCAGATAGCGTAGCCGCAACAGAGTGCTGTACCGATTCTATGGACGTGGCCTGTGTACCGGTAATGTCTTGTGCAAATGGATCAGGATGCTGCCAGTTTTCCGGGCTGGTGATCCCTAATGGTATAACACCCGGTGGCGATCTCTATAATGATAAGTTTGTCATAGGCAACTCAGCAATATGTACCAACATAGACATGAAAGTATATAACCGCTGGGGCAATATTGTATATAAGCAATCTCATTACAATAACACCTGGGCCGGCACGAACACA
>JABDHF010000115.1 GCA_013285595.1 Bacteroidota bacterium | reverse complement strand
TCCCTTCGAATATCATTTTTTTGGTTTTTTTATCAAACCATTCAAAATGATATTGTCCATTTCTTTTACGCTTTGGTGTGTTATGTATTTTCAAATCGCATTCCCAAATATTGTCAGAGGTATGCGACATAAATCCACATGTATAATCTCCCAAAATACCCTCTTCCTGTTTTGATCTTTTTCGTGCTATTCCATTAAAAATTTCGTTCCTGGTATCCGGATGATCATTGGTATATACTCCGTTCAAGCAACCATTCGGCAAGATTTCATAAACCATAATTCCTTCAAAAGTATGTGCCATAAAAATATTTTTAGATGATAAATATAACTATGGAGTTTTTGATTTTACTAAAATAATATTTAGATAAAACACAAAGAGGGAGTGAAGGAAAATGAGGACGGAGAATGGCAAGCGCTCTAACGCTCTTCATTCTCCGCTCTCATTCCGTGCCCCAGACGGGAATTGAACCCGTACTCGCCTTGCAGCAAACAGGATTTTAAGTCCTGCGCGTCTACCGATTCCGCCACCAGGGCTCCTTACTTTTCCGGTGGTAAACGATCCGGGAAAGGCCAAAACAAAAAATTCCAAACCATAAGGTTTGGAATCTTTAGAGCGGAAGACGAGACTCGAACCCGCGACCCCGACCTTGGCAAGGTCGTGCTCTACCAACTGAGCTACTTCCGCATTTGTTTAAGAACTTTTGGGAGTGCAAATATAGGAGCAAGATTTCCAAAAAACAAACTGTTGAACGAAAAAAAATAATTACCAAGTAACAGGGTGATTTTTGACTACCGAAAACTAAAAATCAAATAACAAAATATGGGTAATCGATAATCGGGCGGCAGGTGTTACTTTTGGCTTTGGTACCTGAAATTTTCGATTTGCATTCAAGCCCTTTTATATCCCTCGTAAAGAAAGACCTGCTCATGGAGTGGCGGCAGAAGCATACGCTTTTTGGTGTGCTGCTGTATGTGGGCGCTACGGTGTTCGTGGTGTATATGATGAGCGGCCAGCCTGAGGCGCGGATATGGAATGCGCTGTTCTGGCTCACGCAACTATTTGTGGCGGTGAACTCTGTGGCCAAAAGCTTTTTGCAGGAGCATGCTAACCGTTTCCGCTACTACTACACGCTGGTGAAGCCTGCCACGTTTTTTATGGCAAAGATGGTATACAGCCTGCTGCTGATGCTGCTGATGAGCTTGCTAAGCCTGTTGCTGTTCTGCATAATGCTGGGCTGGCCACTGGAACAGACGGGATTGTTTGTGGTCATTACTATGGTAGGCAGCCTCAGCTTATCGGCAGTGTTTACCTTTTTATCGGCCATTGCTGCAAGGGCGCAACAGAATGCTGCGCTTATGGCTATACTGGGATTTCCGCTGGTGACGCCTGTGCTTATGATACTTAGCAAGCTGGCGCTACGTGCGCTTGCGCCCGTGTATATGCCGGGCTGGTGGAGCCTGGCGCTGGTGCTGCTGGCCATAGACCTGCTGGTGATAGTGCTAGGGGTTATTCTATTCCCGTTTTTGTGGCAGGAGTAGTTTTAGTTGATTGGTTAATAAGTTGACTAGCCGGGAGACAAGACTGGCCTTTATTGTTGTTTATCTTTCTACAACTATCTTTTTCGTGGTGGCGCCTGTGGTTGTTTTTATCTTCAGGTAGTACATGCCGGGTGGTAATGATGATACGTCGTAGTCCAGTTCATTTATGCCTGTGGAAAGTTGTTCGTTTTTAGGGGCTGCCGCTGTTCTGCCAAGCATGTCTGTGGCGGATATTGAAATGGGTTGTGCCGCCGGTGAGACGTAACTGATATGCACCATGTTGTTAGCAGGATTAGGATATACACGAACCTGGGCATCGTTGGTTATTGTTACAACGCCTGAAGGATGCGTGGTATCAACAGACATTGTTGAGTCAATACCTCTTGTATAATATTCAACATCTGAAATATAAGGAATACCATTATTGCCGGTGGTGTCGTAAGATATTTCTAACATTGCGTTATGAAACCCCGGCCTGTACCAAAAATAATAGTCAAGCCTTGCGGTTATCGCGTCAGGAAATCCTCCCAGGTCAAAACTGTCGGTTTCATAATTGATCATGTGTATTCTTAATACACTGTCGTACGTGCCGGAAGGCAGGATCAAAGTACCATATCCATCCGCAAAGAAACTATCTACACCATAGCTATAAAATTGAAACGTTGGCTGCGCAGAATAAAAGGAGTCGGCCGTTACAGCGCCATAAGTGGTGGGGTATGCCAATAAATTCTGCAGGTTAGGGTAATATACGCACCCACCACTCATACTGGCAAACTCCCCAACTCCTGAATAAGCAAACTTAGCTGCATCTGTAGTAATATACAGGTATTCTGAACCGTCAAAGCTCGCCAGTGTGCTGCCAGGGAAGCTATCGCAGAAAGGTGTACTGGCGCATGGCAGGTATAATGTGGTATCGGTATAAGTACTATCCATATGACCAAGATCCCAGGTTACCGACGGGCCTGAAGCGCCTTTTGATATACCAGTTGTGTCGTCCTGGTAATGGCCATAAAACCGGTTTCCTGCCACCGGGTTTGTGGTAGAAGCGGCAAGCGTCGGCTGTGCAATAGCATTTGCAGCAAAAAGCAATGCGATAAATAAAAATAGAATATTTCTCATAAGTGCTAAGATTTGAACAAGGTAACAACGACAAAAGTAAGTGTATTATTATCCGTTAATGGGAGCCTGATATTATAGTTTTCTTAAAAAAAATGAAAGAACCATCTTTAAAGCTTGTTATAAACCAAGTCAGTCACACATTAGTTATCTTGCATCCTCATTTATTTTGTAACGCACATTACTTTAGCTTTTACCTTTACCTTTTGATCTTAGATACTTTTAGATAATGGAATTTAAACGATACTTAGTTACCGCTGCCCTACCCTACGCCAATGGCCCGGTGCACATAGGCCACCTGGCGGGCTGCTACCTGCCTGCCGACATTTATGTGCGCTACCAGAGAGCCAAAAAAAGAGATGTAAAATTTGTGTGTGGCAGCGATGAGCACGGCGTGCCCATCACCATCAGGGCTATGAAGGAAGGCATAACGCCGCAAGATGTGGTGGACAAATACAACACCATTATTAAAGATAGCTTTGCCGATATGGGCATATCGTTTGATATTTATTCCCGCACATCTAAGCAGATACATCACGATACATCGCAGGCTTTTTTTACCAAGCTCTATAACGATGGCCTGTTCCAGGAGCGGGAGAGCGAGCAATACTACGATGAAGCCAAGGGTATATTTCTTGCCGACCGGTATATAATAGGTACCTGCCCCGTATGTGGCAACCCTAATGCTTATGGCGACCAGTGCGAGAACTGCGGCAGCTCGTTATCGCCAGAGCAATTGCTGAACCCACGCAGCGCACTGAGCAGCGCTATACCTGTGAAGCGCAAGACAAAGCACTGGTACTTCCCACTCAATCAATATGAAGAATGGCTGAAGGAATGGATAGTAGTGGGCAAAAAAGACGAATGGAAACCCAATGTATACGGCCAATGTAAAAGCTGGCTGGATAGCGGCCTGCAACCACGCGCCATGACGCGTGATAGCACATGGGGTGTGCCTGTACCTTTGCCCGATGCCGAAGGCAAAGTACTGTATGTATGGTTTGATGCGCCTATAGGGTATATCAGCGCTACCAAAGAACTGACCAACCAGTGGGCCGACTACTGGTGTAAAGAAGATACTAAGCTGGTACACTTTATAGGTAAAGACAACATTGTGTTTCATTGCATCATATTCCCGGCAATGCTGAAAGCACATGGAGGCTTTGTGCTGCCGGAAAATGTGCCTGCCAATGAATTCCTGAATATAGAGGGTGAGAAAGTGTCTACGTCGCGCAACTGGGCGGTGTGGGTAGATGAGTATCTCAAAGACTTTCCTGATCAACAGGACGCGCTGCGGTATACGCTCTGCGCTAATGCACCTGAAACAAAAGATAACGACTTTACCTGGAAAGACTTCCAGGACAGGGTGAACAGTGAGCTATCTGCAATACTAGGTAACTTTGAGAACCGTGCATTTGTGCTGATGCACAAATTGTGCAAAGGCCGGGTACCACCACTGCATGCGGATGTGATGAGCGATGCCGATAATGCACTGATAGCTGATATAAAAAATGCTAAGGTGCTGGTAGAGGCGGATATAGAGCGATATAAATTTCGCGATGCATTGTTCAACATCATTGACCTTGCCCGCAAAGGAAATAAATACCTGCAGGACAGCGCCCCATGGAGCCTGGCTAAAACGCCGGAGCTGCAACTGGAAAACCAAAAGAAGATAGATAACTGCCTGCATTTATGCCTGCAACTGACCGCTAACCTGGCCATATTGCTCAATCCATTCCTTCCTTTTACTGCCAATAAAATGTGCAAAAAGATGAAGGTGGTAGAGCGTATGCTGGACTGGGAGAACGCGGGAAGGATAGATCTCTTAAAGGTCAACTACCCGCTGAATGCGCCTGCGTTACTGTTTCGCAAAATAGAAGACGACGAGGTAACCACACAGGTAGAAAAGCTAAGAGCCAACCTAAAAAACGCAACTTCTGCAAAAATGGAACAGGCGCCAAAACAAGAAAGCACACCGGAAGCTACACAAGAAAAAGTACAGGAAGCTCCTGTAGCGAAACCAGAGATATCGATAGACGACTTTGCGAAGATGGACCTGCGTGTAGGTACTATACTAAAGGCAGAGAAAGTAGAAAAGGCGGATAAGCTGCTAAAGCTGGAGCTGGATATGGGCACCGAAATAAGAACTGTGGTATCAGGCATAGCGTTGCACTTTAAGCCGGAAGATATCATTGGCAAGCAGGTAACTGTGGTAGCCAATCTTGCTCCCCGCAAAATGCGTGGTATAGAAAGCCGGGGCATGATACTGATGGCGCAAAATGCCGATGGGCGGCTTATCTTCGTATCTCCGCTGGAGAAGGCTGATAACGGAAGCGAGGTGAGGTAACCTTCATTCAGTAAGATTTGACAACTTTTTAAAGTTGTCAAATCTGGTAAAATATATCGGTTGGCCTTAAAGGGACGAATGTTTTGAACGATGATCGTAAATTATCGCCCGGTTTTACCGGGTGTGTTTAAAATTTCAGTAAAATGTCTAAAAAGGCGTGGTGGATCATTATTGGGAGTTTGGTATTGATCGTTGCACTGATAGTGGTGGCAAAGAATACCAATAACAATGACACAAAAGTAGCCACTGAAAAGGCTGCACGGCACACTATTACCGAAACCGTGACAGCAAGTGGCAAAATATACCCGGAAACAGAAGTAAAGATAGCGCCGGAAGTGAGCGGTGAGATCACCGAGCTGAATATACTGGAAGGCGACAGTGTGAAGAAAGGCGACCTGCTGGTGAAGATAAACCCGGCAATATATAACTCTATGGTGAGCCAGGCATCGGCAACGGTGGAGCAATCGCGGGCCAGCGCATCTAATGCAAAAGAAATGATGGCGCAGGCTGAGTCGCAATATGCACTGGCGCTGGCTACTTATAACCGCAACAAAAAACTGTTTGACCAGAAGGTTATTTCGCAGCTGGAGTTTGAACAGGGAGAAGCCAATTTTAAATCTGCGAAGGCTACGATGGATGCAGCGAAAGCAAGCACATCGGGCGGGCAATATGGGGTGCAGGGCGCACAGGCAGGCCTGTCTCAGGCGCAGGAAAATTTGCTGAAGGCAACTATTATTGCACCTACTTCCGGCATCATCTCTGAGCTCAATGTAAAGAAAGGTGAGCGCGTAGTGGGTACTGCACAAATGGCGGGTACAGAAATGCTGACCATAGCCGACATGAGCCGCATAGAAGTGCGCGTGGATGTAAGCGAGACCGACATTTCGAAAGTAAAGATCGGCGACACTACTATCATTGATGCAGACGCTTACCGCAACAGG
>JABDHF010000114.1 GCA_013285595.1 Bacteroidota bacterium | reverse complement strand
AAAAAACAGGCTACCTCTTGTAAGAGATAGCCTGTTATAAATAGTTGTTATAAATTAATTATGCATCAGCCTTCATCATCTTCTGGAATTTCTTCCGGTCTTCTTCATTCAGCTGTATTTTACGCAGGCGTATATTCAGTGGAGTCACTTCTATACACTCATCCTGCTGAATGTACTCCATACACTCTTCCAGGGTCATCTGTATTTTAGGTGTTATTCTTACCGAGTCATCTGTACCTGATGAACGCATGTTTGTTAGCTTTTTTGTTTCAGCCACGTTCACTACAAGGTCTCCTGGCTTTATATGCTCACCTATTATCTGGCCTTCATACAACTCCTGCATCGGGTCTATAAAGAAAGCGCCCCTGTCCTGTAGCTTATCTATCGAGTAGCCTGTTGCTTTACCTGCAGTTTTTGCCAGCAATACGCCATTGTTGCGGCCAGGTATAAAGCCCTTCCATGGCTTATACTCGTTGAAGCGATGGGCCATTACTGCCTCGCCTTGTGTACCGGTAAGCATTTGAGAACGCAGGCCTATAAGACCACGCGATGGAATGTCAAACTCCAGGTGCTGCATCAGGCCTTTTGTTTCCATGATGTGCATTTCACCCTTACGCTGAGTCACCAGGTCTATCACCTTTCCGCTGAATTCGGCCGGTACATCTACTACCAGTATTTCATAAGGCTCGTTCTTCTTGCCATTGATCTCTTTCGTTATTACCTGCGGCTGGCCTACAGTAAGCTCATAACCCTCGCGGCGCATAGTTTCTACCAGCACGCTCAGGTGCAATATACCACGGCCATATACCAGGAATTTATCGGCATCGTCAGTTTCCTGTACTCGCAGTGCCAGGTTCTTTTCCAGCTCCTTCATTAACCTGTCGCGGATGTGGCGGCTGGTAACAAACTTACCTTCTTTACCAAAAAATGGAGAATTATTGATGCTGAACTGCATGTTCATTGTTGGCTCATCAATAGGTATGATAGCAACAGCTTCAGGATTATCTATGTCAGCGATTGTTTCGCCTATCTGGAAACCTTCTATACCTACAACTGCGCAAATATCGCCGCACTGTACTTCAGTCACACGCTTCTTGCCCATGTCTACGAATACGTACAGCTCCTTCACGCGGCTGCGCTGCATAGTGCCATCAACTTTGCAAAGCATTACCGGCTGGCCTTCCTTCAGTACTCCGCGTGTTATTTTGCCTATCGCAATACGGCCAAGGAATGATGAATAGTCCAGTGATGTGATCTGTAGTTGCACAGGCCCTTCCACTACTGTTGGTGGCGGTACTTTTTCAAGTATCGTATCCAGCAGCACAGTTATATCTTCAGTTGGTGTCAGTGAAGTATTGAACCAGCCTTGTTTTGAAGAACCATAAATGGTAGGGAAATTAAGTTGATCTTCAGTAGCGTCGAGCTGGAAGAATAGCTCGAATACCGCATCATGCACTTCGTCAGGGCGGCAGTTTGGCTTGTCCACCTTATTGATCACCACTATTGGGTGCAGGTTCAGGTTTAGCGCTTTTTGCAGTACGAAGCGTGTTTGTGGCATAGGCCCCTCAAACGCATCTACCAGCAGCAGCACACCATCTGCCATCTTCAATACCCGCTCCACCTCACCGCCAAAGTCGGCGTGGCCTGGAGTATCTATCACGTTTATTTTTACGCCTTTGTATGTTACCGATACGTTTTTTGCCAGGATGGTGATACCGCGCTCACGTTCCAGGTCATTACTATCCATGATCAGTTCCCCGGTCTCCTGGTTGTCACGAAAAACGTTTGTTGTATGAAGTATTTTATCAACCAGTGTAGTCTTTCCGTGGTCAACGTGCGCAATAATGGCAATGTTACGAATATCCATAAAAACCCCTCTTTCTCTACCCCTTATGGGCAAAATATTTTTTATACTTTTCTCCTTAAAAATAACCCCTCCTGTGGAGAAAAAATCAGGAAGGGCCCTTTGTTTCAGGGCGCAAAAGTACGCAATTTTTGCCTTGAAAAATCAAAATAAAGTTAATTTAATACTAATA
This sequence comes from Bacteroidota bacterium, assembly GCA_013285595.1. Classification (GTDB taxonomy): domain Bacteria; phylum Bacteroidota; class Bacteroidia; order Chitinophagales; family Chitinophagaceae; genus Nemorincola. The sequence goes on along the minus strand of JABDHF010000114.1, from coordinate 4,059 downwards.
GTGTCATTTTTATGAAGCATCTTGTTCTATTTCTGCTAACTATGCCATGCTGTTTGACCGTTAGCGCTCAAAATAAACCCGAGCGACATCCACAAACATTTAGAATGCCGCCATCTTTACCTGGCAATGACAGCTACACGGTGAAGCAGTATTACTTTGTAATGCTGACTAAAGGGAGTAAGCGTGACCAGCTCACTGACACAAATGCGATCAACAAACTACAGGAGGGCCATATAGTGGATATCAGCAGGCTATTTAAAGCAGGTAAATTGCTGCTTGCCGGACCGTTTGGCGATGATGGTAACTGGCAGGGTTTGTTCGTTTTTGATTGCGATACAAAAGAAGAAGTAGAACAATTGCTTTCTACAGACCCCATGATAAAAGCAGGCCGCCTAGGCTACAAGATACATCCATGGTGGACGGGGATGAACAGCGTATTTAAATACGCTCAGTCTTAATCTTAAGACCGGCTCTTTTTATATTTCCCTATCAGGTCGGTTACGGAGCTGCGCAACAGAAATTCCGAGTTTAATTCGGTAAATATTTTAGACCTGCTTGGCAGTAATTTTAAACCCTTTTCCAGCTGTAGCAACGCTTCCTTAGCTTTTCCCAGCTCAAATAACGCGGCAGCATGGTAGTAATAAAAGTCGCCCTTATCGCCACAATGCTCACGGGCCATAGCTAGTTGTGTTATTGCTTCTTGATAGTAGCCGGTAAGGTACAGGCCACGTATCAGGGCTACCCAGGTGGTTTTGTTACCTGGTTTGAGCCTCACAGCATTCAGGTAACAGACAAGGGCTTCGCTCTTTACATCCATTTCCATCAGGCAATTGCCTATAGCCATGCAATAAGAGGCGTTTTCTTTATCCAGGTGCAATGCCACAGAAAAAGATTTTACGGCTTTTTCCCATTGCTTTTCGCGGGCATAGGTTTCACCTATCTTAAAAAAGATACCATCGTCTTGCGGGCTCAGCTGCGATGCCTGCCTGTAAAACTGGCGTGCACGGGAATAGTCCTTTCTTTTTTCCCAGCAATAGCCCATTGCCTCAAATATCACATCTTCTGGCTTGGCTATCTCTATATGTTTTTCCAGCACATCAAGCGCTTTTTCATACCATTTCAGGCGCATATAGGCATCGGCCATGTTGCGGTAGGCAAATTCGAACTTCTCATCGATAGCTACGCAAAACTCGTAAGCATCTATGCACTTTTCATAAAGCTTCAACCCCTGGAATGCTGCGCCAAGATTAAACCATGCCAGTGCATTATACGGGTCGTCATCTGTAAGTTGGGTATGCAAGGTTACGCTTTCCTCAAGCCGACCGGTAAACTCAGCCCAGAAGCATATTTTTTGCAGTGCTTCTTCGTTTCTGCGGTCTATTTTTATCACACGTTTCAGCGTGTCAAACACGGCATCAAATTCTTCACTCTCATCATACACATCGGATAGTTCCAGCAGTATTTCGGTCTTTTCTTTGTCCCGGTATTCTCCTGATTTTTGTTCCAGCCACAGAGCGGCCTGGTCATATTTGAATTGGGCCAGCAATATATCTGAGCGAAGCAGCACAGCATCCAGGTTAGTGGTGTCGTATTGATCCATCTCATCAAGTGTTTTCAGGGCCTGGCCATATTTTTGTGCCTGGGTAAGGATTTCAGCCTTAAGCAGTAAAACAGTGGCCGAAAATGGATAATATGTTTGGGCGATATCGCAAGCCAATAAGGCCTGCTCTTCATTGCTATTTTGAAAATAATACTCTATAACTCGTTCAAACTCCTCTTCATCCAATATCGACATTGATTCCCCGTTTTTTACCTCTTCATACCGGCGGAGGGATTCATCTAAAGGGCCCCACTCATCGTCGTTGAAATCATCGTCAAACATACGCACATTGATTTATATCAAAGTTAATGAAAATTGTATGCCAAAGTGGCCATGCATTGTTATGGGAATGTCAAAATCCACAGGTTATCAACACGCTAAATTATTTGAATATGTATACTCGGCTGAGCTATAGTCAGGTAATTAAATGCAATGCTATTGGCCTACAGCATTGCTTGGCTTGCTCTCATTCCATGTCCTATCAAGAGCTGTTACCACATAAGTAGCCTTTTTGTAATTTTTTACTTCGACATCCTTAAACTCCATACCCTGCTGTATCGACATGATCTTATCATTCCGCTCCAGGTTTGCAGGCTCTCCATTTACAAAACGGTATACCACATACTTAAGCGGCTCTTTCTGTGGATTGTTTTCTTGCCATTTAAGATTGGCTGTGTTTCCCACTACCTCAATTTTCAATATCGGGGCCGCAGGTGGTATGCTGTCTAGCCACTCCATCGGCGGTATCAATGCAGGGTACCGGTTGGCGCCAAACCGGAGGCTATCTTTTACAGGCGCTTTTATTTTATCAAAGCATGAGGCGCTGTAAAAGCAATATCCTGAGTTAGGGCATTGCTTTCTTATATCCCGCAGTTGCCACAGCAGTTCGTTCACCCCGGTGCTGCCAGCCCAGGGACCGCTGCGGGCATTGGTCATTTTATATACTCCCAGCCCATAGTACACATGGCGTTTATAGCAGTGCCCGTACCACCACGGCATTAGTACTGCAAACGGTGCCACACGGTGGGTATGCTCCCAATACAACTGGGGCATCAGGTAATCTATCCATCCTTTTTGCATCCACAATAGCACATCGGCATATAGGTTGTCAAAATTCGTTAATCCGCCCTTTGTTTCAGAACCCTCAGGATCTTTGTTTTTATTTCGCCATATACCAAAGGGGCTGATCCCCAGTTTTACATATGGCTTCACATGTTTTATGCTTGTATTAAGCAACGAAATAAACAGGCTCACATTATTTCTGCGCCAGTCTTCTTTATTTTGGCCCTGGCCAAACTTTGCATAGCTCCTGGCATCGTTAATAGTTTCTCCGGCAACAGGGTAGGGGTAAAAATAATCGTCCAGGTGCACCGCATCTATATCGTACCGTCGCACTACGTCGGTTATTACATTTATCACGTATTCTCTGGCCTCTGGTATGCCGGGGTCTACTATAGATTGACCTCCATAGTTTATGATCCAGTCGGGGTGTGCATGGGTCACATGTTTTGGTGGATTTAGATTTTGCCGGCTATCCATAAGTGCGCGAAACGGATTGAACCACGCATGAAATTCCATATTGCGCTTGTGGGTCTCCTCTATCATAAAGATCAGCGGGTCGTAATACGGAAACGGCGGCTCACCCTGCCTGCCGGTCAGGTACCTGCTCCAGGGTTCTAGCTTTGATGCATATAGCGCATCGCTTACAGGTCGTATCTGCACTATTACTGCATTGCATCCCAGTGCTTTAAGCTGATCAAGCCTTTCAATAAATTGCTGCTGCTGCTCAATGGCCGGGAGTCCCGGCTTCGATGGCCAGTCTATATTAGCCACAGTAGCTATCCATGCGCCCCGGAACTCACGCTTCGGCGATTGGGCATAAGATTCGTGTAAAAACAAAAGGCAAAAAAGAAGTATGGAGGCTGATCTAAGCAAAGTAGCTATTTAGTGATGCTGTAATTCGTTATAGAAAATCATACCGTCACCGGTATTTTTTCATAGTGCTAAAGTATAAAAAAGCCACCAATTGTAAGGAGCAAAGCAACTCCCCTTATAAAAAGAAAACAGGCTAAAAAGCTTTTTTAACTTTTTAGCCTGTTTATACTTAAGGATGTAAGTACTTACACATTTTTCACTGGCACACCTGTAATACGTGCTACTCTTTCTTCTTTCCTTTCTGCCTTACGCATTTTCCTTGCTGTTTTTCTATATACCCTTCTTGATACTAACTTATAATTGCTCTTTGCTGCTGCAGGATAAAATCCTGTATATTCTGATTCCTTTTCTACATTGATATTTGCAGGTATTGTAGCCATTTGGTCAGAGCAAACTTTTATATGGTCTTCGTTGCTGTTTACAGTAACCTTATAAGATTGTGGTACAGCCTGCATATCTTTTTCAGTACTCAGCAATATCGGGTTTGATGCTTTCGGATCGGTAAGATCAGCAAACTGTGGAGC
>JABDHF010000113.1 GCA_013285595.1 Bacteroidota bacterium | reverse complement strand
CTTTAAATACAGAAATTACTGCCAATTATACTATCAGTGATGATATAATAAAAGTACAAACTGAAAAAGAAAATATTTGGTTTAAGATAATTGATGAAAACACTTTATCAGGCGATGGATTTGGTAAGGCTAGTACCTATAAGAAGTAAAGACTTCTTTGGAAAAATTTAAGACCTTTCGTACCTTAGAAAGAAGTAGAAAAAGAGAAAGCCGCATCTACTGAATGCGGCTTTTACAATTTTATTCTACAGTTGAGGTTTACAATTTTATAATCACGATCTTGACTGGATTCGAACCAGCAACCTAATCTTTAGCAGAGACTTGCTATATCCAATTAAGCTACAAGATCAAAAAAGCCGATTGCTATAAATGCAATTGGCTTTTACAAAGAAATGAAAATGTAGAAAATGTTGTTTATTAATCGAAAAATAAGATTAATTGATAGAAATAATTGATTTGCTTTTAATGTCTTTTAGGGGATAATTTTGAAATCTTTTAATCCAATGAATCCTGGTTCAGACAAACAAACACCACGCTCCTCCCCAAAAAAGGACTCTGAACTCTTGCCAGTAGCGTATTTCACAGCTATGTGACTTTCTATGTGCCCTATGAGCCTATGTGGTTAGCCTTTTATATCGTGTCACTAACTAAACTTACTCTAATCCAGACAAACAAATTCCCAATTCCAAAAATCACAATCCTTTGAGTTCCCACATTAAATGATAATTTTGAAGTAAATACTCAAACAATGAAAACTCGCACACTTTTTACATTAACAGCAGGCGCCATACTTTTCGCATCATGTGGCAATAATCCGGACAGTCCCAAAGCCTCAATATTGGGCGGCACTAAATCCACCCCGTTGCCTACAGTTGCGATAGCAGCCGTAAGCCCGTCGCCCGACTTTCCCGGCGCTTCACTATCCGTAAGCTCAGTAAAAGCCGAAGCCGCTGGCAAAGACTCCGCAAAGGTTACTTTCAACTTCGCAGTAAAGAACTACGAGTTGAAGATGCAAACCTCAGACAATGGCAATAAAATGTGCAATAACTCCGACAAAGGCCAGCACATCCACTTTATCCTTGACAATACCCCGTACAAAGCGCTATACGAGCCAACAAATGACGTAACACTTGCAAACAATACCGAGCACTACCTCATGGCATTCCTGTCGCGCTCTTATCACGAATCTATCAAAACCAAGGGTGCAGCCATCATGTACCATTTCAAAATAGACGAAAAAGGCAACCTTAAAAAGCTGGAAGACCCTACCACCCCAATGATCATATACAGCCGCCCCAAAGGCGATTACATCGGCAAAGACACGGCTAATGTATTGCTCGACTTCTATATATGGAATGGTACACTAGATAGCAATTATTCCGTACAGGCCGACATCAGCAATGAAGACAAGCCCAGCCAGCAGCTAATGGTTACATTCACCAAATGGGAGCCACATTTCATACAAAATCTCGGTACCGGCAAGTGCAAGGTAAAGCTCACCCTCCTCGACAAAGAAGGCAAGCAAGCCGATGGCCACCTCACATCAGCCACAAGGGAGTTCAACCTAAAAGCACAGGCTAACTAAAACGATTCAGGAATGCAGAAACTAAATAAGAAGTCCCTGCTCATGTTTCTCATTGCAGTGCTTTGCCTTGCAGGAGCAGTTTGTGTATTTGTCTTTTGGAGAGAATAGGATTGGTCCCATTATAAAAACAACAGTTTGAGGTACGTAAAAGGCTTTGACACAATACGGGCTCTGGCAGTTTTTTTTGTCATAGCAGACAATTATCACTGGGGGCCCGTATTCCCGGAGCATACGTTACCCGCCGTTATCAAGTCTGTCTTCATCCCTAATGGCTTGTTTGGCGTCAATCTTTTCTTTGTCTTAAGCGGGTTCCTTATCACCTCTATACTGCTGCACGAGAAGATAAAAAGTGAGGGCAAAGACCGTTTTCCCGTTATTAAAAACTTCTTTGCCCGGCGCGTACTGCGCATCTTCCCTATCTATTACCTTACTATCCTGCTATGCTGCCTGCTCGGCTTTGAGTTTGTGCGCACCTACATCGCGTACTTTCTTACCTACACATCAAATGTGCTGCAATACAAAACAAATGAGCCAAATCCGCTGCTGCACACCTGGTCATTGGCTGTAGAAGAGCAGTTCTACCTTATCTGGCCATGGCTGATATTGTTTATCAATAAAAAGTACTTAAAGTATGTATTTATAGGCGCCATCTGCATAGGCCTGGTTTCTAAATACGTTGAGTTGTACATGCTGCACCACAGCGCCTACATGGTCACTAGCTGTTTCGATTCGTTTGGCGTAGGGGCACTATATGCCTACCTGCGGTTAGATAACGCTAAGTGTCAAAAATTCGAACACACTTTCAAGATACTATTCCCCCTCATGCTGTTTATCGCCTGGAAAGCCAATCCCGTAGGCGGCCTGCCGGTAATGGTCATCTATTCAAAATTCGTAGAAAGCGCTATTGGCCTGGCAATGATCATGTTCGTCATTCACAACCGGTCCGCGTTCATTAATAAGTTTATACTCGAAAATAAAGCGCTTAATTTTATAGGTAAGATTAGCTATGGCATCTACTTATACCATTATCCATTAGGCCACAGCTACGATAGTTTTATTGTAAATTTTGCACAAACTCACCCTGGTGTACCCGCAATATTCACCAGTTTTTATTTTTCTTACTGCATCAAGCTGATCTTACTGATAACAATAAGCGCACTCTCTTACCGGCTCATAGAGCAGCCCATACTCAGGCTAAAAAAGAAATTCGAATATGCCGGTTAAGCATATTCGAATTCAGATATTAATTCAGTAGTTTATGTTTATTATTTCGCCATATACATCACCTCTTTCACCAGCTTCACCGTTTTAGGCACATCTGGCAGATAAGCCGCTACAAGGTTTGGTGCATAGTGCATATTAGCATCAGCAGAGCATATACGGCGTATCGGGGCATCCAGGTAGTCAAATGCCTCTTTCTGCACACGGTAAGATATCTCTGAAGAAACACTGCCAAAAGGCCACTGCTCTTCCACAATTACTAACCTGTTGGTCTTTTTTACAGACTCCACAATGGTTTGCCAGTCCAGCGGGCGTATCGTGCGCAGGTCTATCACCTCAGCGCTAATGTTCTCTTTAGCCAGCTCATCAGCAGTAGCCATAGCCACCCGCATCATTTTGTTGTAAGAGACTATGGTTACGTCAGTACCCGCACGCTTCACGGCAGCCTTGCCTATCGGTATCAGGTATTCCTCTTCCGGCACTTCGCCCTGGTCGCCATAGTGGCTTTCACTTTCCATAAATATCACCGGGTCTTCATCCCTTATCGCAGCCTTAAGCAAGCCTTTTGAATCATAAGGGTCAATCGTCGATATTACTTTAAGCCCCGGCACATTAGCATACCAGTTCTCAAAAGCCTGTGAGTGCTGTGCGCCTAGCTGTCCCGCAGAGCCGTTTGGCCCGCGGAATACTATAGGGCAGGTAAACTGGCCTGCACTCATAGATACCACCTTGGCTGCATGGTTCACTATCTGGTCTATTGCCAGCTCTGCAAAGTTCCATGTCATAAACTCTATGATCGGGCGGGTATTGTTCATAGCCGCGCCTACGCCTATCGCTGCAAACCCAAGCTCTGTTATCGGGGTATCTATCACCCTGCGGGCGCCAAACTCATCAAGCATGCCTTGGCTCACCTTGTAAGCGCCATTGTATTGGGCTACTTCCTCACCCATCAGGAATACGCTTTTGTCGCGGCGCATCTCTTCTTCCATGGCTTCTCTTAGCGCTTGTCTTAGTGGTATTGTACGCATATAATTAGTTGTAAAATAAATTTATCTGTCTGAAAACCCCGCAAAGGTAATAATTACAAAGAATAACACACCTATTTTCCCTCAGGGTGAAATGTTACTACGCTGCTGGAGGTGTTTTCCCTGAACCGCAGCTTCAAAACATCACCCGAAAGCTCCACTATCTCCATCCGGGCCTTATCTTCAGCGCTTTGGGCATTCAGTTCATTAAGTATTAAAGCCCCGTCCTTATCCAGGTACCACTTGCTCGAGTCGATGCTGCCATTAAAAAACAGCTCCACCACGCTATCCTTCCTGAATTTAAAGGTGGTATGCGCCACAGCATCCATCTGCATAGCCTTCGTGCTGTCATACTGCTGCTGCAGAAATTTCCGCATACTATCCATATTGGCAACACCGTACAAGGCTATATTGGTGGCCGCATTGTTATTCTTGCCCACAGTATCTATATAACCCTGGCTGTTTTTAAAAAAGCTGTCCATCTCAGGGTTTTCCAGTTTCACAGCATGCCATGTACCTATCAGCATGTTCCTCTTATTGCCCTTACAGCCATATACCAGCAGTGCCAATAGTGCTATATAGATTACCAGTCTTTTCATTGATGATCATCAGAGTTTAATAGAGCCATAAAATTAATGCTATTCCTCTGGTTCAAGATAAGATTTTTGTTGCAGGTCATAAAGATCAAACCCCTGTTCTTTCTTATTGATCAAAAATCCCCTGTACCCGTTTTCCGGCACATCAATTGTAAACTTCTTAGGAGGAAACATCCTCTGCTGAAACAATATCTCAATATGTATCGGCCCCGGCACCAGTTCCGAAAGAATACAGTAATTCTTACCATACCTCGGCATCATCTGCCCATCCATTTTCACATAGAAAGGCGTCACCTTATCGCCCTGTATATATATGTAGGAGAATGACTGTGCCAACACCGGTTCAGCCACAATGCCCACATAGGCAAGTAAATAATATTTCAGCAGGTGGCGCAGGCGCATTATTCAAGCTCTATTAATACCATCCCCTTTTCCACAGCAGTGCGCTCATTAACCTTTATCGACTTAACGATAGCCGTACCTGTTGCTTTTAGTATGTTCTCCATTTTCATAGCCTCCAGTATCACTAGCCCATCACCCTTATTTATTTGTTGTCCCGGTGTCACAAGCACTTTCAGCACCATACCTGGCATTGGCGCTTTAATAGGTTCCACCTTCTGCATAGCCTTCAGGTCAAGGCCCATATTACTTAGCAACTGGTCAATAGGTTCTTTTATACCCACCTTATACAATTGCCCGTTTATACGTAGCGATACTTCCTTTGTTTTACGATCAGTGTTTTCTATTATTGCCGTATAGCTCTTGCCATTATACAGCACACTGATAAGCCCGTTAGGCTGCTGGCTTATGTCAAGGTTGGCAGGCGAGTCGTTAATTACCCATTGCCCATCTTCATCCTTTATAGAAAAAACATTTTTATCGTTAACAGTCAATTGCAGCATTCAGTTCAGAATTTTAGATGAACAAAAATAGCAATTTACAGCAGGTTATGTCGCAAAATATTAAATAGGTTTTCGAAGCAACATAGCATCACGAATAATTAGCCAGAATAAATTGTTTTTGATAATTTTATAAAAAACTGGCTTATGAAACGAATGTACTTTATGATGGCAATAGCAGCAGCTACATCTATAGCCACTAACGCAATGGCGCAAAGGGTAGAAATGATGGAAGGGAATTTTGACGCACTTAAAGGTGTGCGGAAAATGAATGTAAAGTATGATTACAGTGAGATGGAAGTAGGCAAGAAAAAGGAAAAGGACTTTGTAGCAGACAAAACAGAAACCTATAACGGCAAAGAACCGGGTAAAGGCGATAAATGGGCTAAAGACTGGGTGGCCGACCGCGAGGCTCGCTTTGAACCAAGGCTGGAAGATGAATTTAACAAAATGGGTGATATAAAAATAGGCCACTACCCAAACGAAAAATACACTCTGATTTTTAAGACCGTATACACAGAACCCGGCTTTAATGTAGGGGTGATGAGAAAGAATGCTTACATAGACGGCCAGGCATGGATAGTAGAAACATCCAACCCCGATAAAGCTATTGTAAAACTGGAGATCAACAACTGCCCCGGTCGCACCTTTATGGGTATGGACTACGATACCGGCGAACGTATACAGGAAGCCTACGCAATGGCAGGAAAAGGCCTTGCCCGTTACTTTGGCAAAAAGATAGATTAAAGAAGCAATTTATAACTAACAGCAAATGCCGCTCAATATCAAA
>JABDHF010000112.1 GCA_013285595.1 Bacteroidota bacterium | reverse complement strand
ACTAAGTCTGCTATTATCATGCCCGCTTACTTTACCAAATGAATATTCTTCAGATCCAGGTCAATAGGATAATCTTTCCCCGCAGCGCAGAAGCTGATCACCCGTATTGTTTTTAGATCCAGTGGTATTTGTTTGCCAAATTTTGTGCTCTGCTTTATATCGCTCACAGGGATTCTTATCGTCTGCCAATCCTTAGCAGGCCTGAACTGTGCTGCATGAAAGTTATAATCTTTTACCAGGTCAGATATGTAAAGCAGGTTATACTCCTCGCCATTCCCCCGGGCATCAAATTCTATAGCGCTATAGTCACTGATATCTGTTGCCGGGGCTCTCTGTTCTTTGCTTAATGATATGCCCATAGAGGCAAATGCCAGGTTAGCCTTCTTAACTATTTTGCCGCTTATATGAATATAGTTAGCGCCTGAAGCATCTTTTTCCACCTGTGCATTTATTCGGGAATTTCCACCCATTATACTGTCAGAGTAGGCGCTCATATAAGCAGGTAACTCTGTGGCATTCGAGATGTTAAATATGGTGGGATCAAAAGCTCCAGCTTTATCAGCAGCCTCTTTTTGTTTTGCCATGCCGTCCATAGAGCCTCCGGGAGAAATCGTCAAAAGAAATACTAACCCGGATAACAGAATAGTTTTTTTCATAAGCTTTTTTGAAAATTCACGATAATACAAATGTAATAAAGGAATGCTTATGAATAAGAGGGGAGCACACGGATATGAGTTTTAACGATCAGGCTTGCATTACGGTAGCAATACTTGGTGAGGGTAATACATTAATGCGAAAAAACTTATTTGGCAGAGCTGTTTTTCTTACTGGTTGCGGCATTGATCATCCCTAAGTAATTATTAGACTGTTTATTTTCCGGGTCGATAATGAGTGCCTGCTTTATCATGATCGTTGCAGAATCATATTGTTGCATTTGAAGGTAACACATCGCAATGTTATTGATGATCCCCGCGTTTTTCTTATCCTTCTGCAGTGCGGTTTTAGACAATGCAATGGCATCGGCATATTTTTTTTCACAAAAATAGACATACCCAAGGTCGCTCACAGGTACGAAAGACGTGGGATTTAACCGTACGGCTTCTTTTAGCTGGGCTTCTGCAGAGTCGTATTGCTGCAGCTCACGAAAGAAATTCCCAAGATCCTGGTGCGCTTTGGCATTATCAGGGTAAATAGATAGAGACCGTTGCATATCCGACATGCCTTCTTTTATTATTTGCTGTCTTGTAACAGCGTCAGGTTCATCTTTTGCTACTTCGGTAAACAGGATATAACCCATAGAGTGCCATAGCCGGGCATTATTTGGAGATTTATTTACATCGCCCACAGTGAGTGAGTAATTCGTTTTCCAGTCTGCATTTCTGGATATTGTAAGCACAGCAAAAACTAATGAAATAGGTATAACAGCAAGCCACAATTTATTAGGTATTGATTCGTTTTGTTGAGGTTGCCTGATTAATAGCTGCCATAATAAAACAGCTATGCCTAGGCAGAAACCCGCAGATGCAAAAAATAACAGGCGCTCGGCCAGCTCAGAATAAGTAAGGAAAAAGATGTTTGAGAATAACGCCAGGGCGAATAGGAAAAACAATATGCAGAAGGCTAACGGGTCTTTTGGTTTTTTTATGAGGCGGTATATGCCTGTTACTGCTATGCCTATGTAGGCCAGTAAAGATATAAGCACTGTAACATTCGCGAAGGAGACGAATGGAATACTGTTGTAGCTGTAGTCGCAAACGAGGGGGTAGGGTATAAATAAAAGCTTAAGATAAATGCCAAGCACCAGGATAGCTGTAGGCAACCGTGTGGCAAGAAATGGCGCGTGTACCAGGGGGTTATCAAGAAATGGAATAGCTCCGGAATTATTGGCCCTAAGCACTATAGCGCGTATGCCTAAATAAGCCAAAGTCACTATGGCCGTAGCCACTGAAATAGATACGCTGCGTTTCTTATTGTTATTTAGATAGAAGAAAAACACGAGTGGCAGTACAAGTACAAATGCAATAACCGTTTCTTTAGATAAATAGGAAAGAAACAGTAAAACAGACCCCAGTACTAACTGTGTCGGTTTTCCTTTTTTCGCATATTGTGCAAATATATTCAGCGACCAAAACGCAAAGAAGAAGCACAATAATTCGTCCCTGCTTTTTATATTGGCAACAACCTCAGTGTGTATAGGATGTAATGCGAATAGCAGGGCAGCGATAAACGTAATACCTGTTCTCTTTGACTCGAACAGCTTATCCAGGAAAAGAAAAAGCAGCACAACACAGCCTGCAAAAAAGAGTATGTTGAACAAGTGGCCTGTTACAGGGTTTGGCCCGAATAGCTGGTACTCTATAGCAAACGTAACCAGCGACAGGGGCCGGTAGCTGTCGTTAATAATATGCTCAAAACCCTCAAAACGCGGTGTAATAAGTAATTTAGGTATAGCTGATATGCCACTTTTTACAAGTTCATTATGTTCCACTACAGCCATGTCATCCAGCACATAACCGTTTCTTAAGGTATTTGCATATACCAGCAGTGTAATGGCTATAAGTGCTATACAAAGCTTACGGATAGCTGGTAGGGTGTTTATCAGAGTACCTTGCTGCGGCGCAAAGTTTTCCTTGCTCTGGATATTCCTCTTTTCTGTGGTAACCTTACTGTTATCTTTTGCCATTGATTTTCCTGTGTCGCTAGTGTAAAATTAAAATAACGGGAGACAATGTTTGGTTTTGGCACTATTATAAATTGCGATTACCCAGATCAAACGAAAATTTATGCTTAACAATTGGTTAGTGAGTCGTATTTACTGTTTTATGAGTGTCATCTTCGGATATTTCAATTAATCACTGGTAGATCATAAGGTTGTTCATTTTAAATACCTAAATATTTTACCCCTATTACGTTAAAATTCATATCTTTGTTTGCAATACATTAACAAAAGTCGGCTATTTATTAATTAATTGATTTGTATGAACAATCAAAGGGGCGCTCTTTCTAACTACTTTTCTGGTAGATCAGTAAGAAAAAACAAGATCAGTCAGTCCAATTTTCCTTTATCACAAACACGAACCTTTGCAGAGAGCATCTCCACTAGATTGATGTTGCTTTCTGTATGTATTGCATTCTTTGGGAGCCATGTAAATGCGCAAGGCACATGGAGTATAGTAGCAAATAATGCGCCGCATGCTAATGCCGGCGTAATGCTGGTGCTTAATGATGGCTCAATATTGTGCAAAACATCATCTGGCGGCGCTAATGGTACTGTATGGGACAGGCTAAAGCCGGATATTCATGGAAGCTATGCAAATGGTACCTGGACCTCCACGACAGCAATGGCCGATGACCGTCTTTATTTTTCTACACAGGTGCTCAAAGATGGCCGTGTATACGCAGCTGGGGGTGAATATGGTTCTGGTTTCAGCAAGTCAGAAGTATATAATCCGCTAACGAATACCTGGTCGACACCGGTAACCCTGGCGCATCAGTTGATCAGTGATGCCAACTCTATGATACTGGCGAATGGTAATGTGCTGCAGGCAACGGTACTGGATACGGTAAGCAGCATTGCATATCTGTCTCAACGAACGTATCAATATAACCCCGCCACCAGTACCTATACTACCGGCCCTTACGTTTCCGGTGTCGCCAATGAATCGGCCTGGGCAAAGTTGCCGGATGGGAGCATATTGTTTGTTGACAGGCTTGCTACCACCTCAGAAAGGTATATTCCCGCCACTAATACATGGATAGCTGATGCTACGGTGCCAGTAGGACTGTATGACCCATATGGCGACGAAGCCGGCGCAGCATTCCTGCTGCCAAATGGTAAGGTGTTTTTTATAGGCTCTACGGCTACTACGGCCCTCTACACACCATCTGGCACTACGGCCCCGGGTACCTGGGTTGCAGGCCCAAACTTTCCGGGTGCACCACAAGGCGCGCCCGATGCGCCGGCTGCAATGATGGTGAATGGTAATATACTTTGTGTTGTATCACCAACACCAAGGTCGGCTGAGCATTTCCCTGATTCTACCGCATACTTTGAATACAATTATTCGAGCAATAGTTTTACCAGCGTTCTTTCCCCATGGGGAAATACAATAGAATCGGGTTTTGCCACGTATATACAAAACATGGTTTGCCTGCCCGATGGTACGATCCTGTATTCATACCAGGGCGGAACGCAATACCTTATATACACGCCCGGCACCGCTGCGCTTGCTGCCGGCCAGCCCACTGTTACCAGTATTATATCGCCGCTGGCATGCGATACCTTTAAAGCAATAGGTACTTTATTTAATGGCATTTCAGAAGGTGCAGCTTATGGCGACGACTGGCAAAACTCTTCAAATTATCCGATCATAAGGCTTACATCAGGCAGTAGTGTGTACTATGCAAAAACCTATAACTGGAACAGGATAGGAGCGGTAATGACCGGCACTGCAATAGATACTACGCAGTTCGTGTTACCGGCAGGGCTGCCCGCAGGCACATATACTTTACAAGTAGTGGCAAATGGAAACGCATCAGCGGGTACGCCATTCACTCCGTGCACATGTACGGCTGCGGCTATTACCAGCAGCGGCAATGTGTGCGTAGGTGCAAGCACCACTCTTACCGACCCCACAACCGGGGGCACATGGGCAAGCAGCAATACCGCTACAGCAACCGTAATAGCAGGTACTGGTGTAGTGACCGGCGCGGCCGCAGGTACTGCAACCATAACTTATTATGTGGGCGCATGCACGGCCACAACAGTTGTGACGGTGAACGCATTACCGGCAACTATTGGCGGCACCGCGTTTGTATGTGCAGGATCTACTATAACATTGACAGAGTCGGCAACAGGCGGCACATGGTCTAGCGGCGTTACAACTGTGGCTACCGTGGGTACCGGTGCAGGCATTATCTCAGGGGTATCAGCAGGTACAGCGGTCATTTCATTTACGCAGTCAAGTACCGGATGCAGTGCAGTGAAGACAGTGACGGTAAACGCATTGCCCGGAACCATCTCGGGCACAGGGCAAGTCTGCATCGGTAGTACTACTACATTAACAGATGCTACAACAGGCGGCTCATGGATAAGTGGTACTATCGCGGTTGCCACAGTGGGGTCTGGCACCGGCATTGTTACAGGTGTGGCGCCCGGCACTACGGTGCTTACCTACAAATTGCCGACAGGATGTACTGCTACAACTATCGTTTCGGTTAATAATGTACCTGCAACGATCGCAGGCTCCACAGCTTTTTGTATCAACTCTACCATAACCCTAAACGATGCTACCACCGGTGGCACGTGGACCAGCGCTACTACTACGGTAGCTACGGTTGTTAGTGGTACCGGTGTTGTAACAGGTGTATCTTCCGGTACCACTTCTATAATATATACCCTGGGAGGTTGCGCAACAACAACTGTTGTTACGGTAAATGCTGCAATTGCGGGCATTACTGGTTCTGTAGCAATATGCTCGGGCGTAACAATTACCCTGTCTGATGCCGCTACAGGTGGCACATGGTCAAGTGGCAATATTGCGGTCGCTACAATGGTGTCGGGCTCTGGCGTTGTTACTGGTGTAGCATCAGGCACATCCATAATAACTTACACCTTAAGTGGAGGCTGTACTGCAACAACTATTGTTAGTGTTAATAATGCTCCGGCAGCTATTACAGGCTCTGTTGCTTTTTGTGCAGGCGCTACAATTACTTTAAGTGATGTTACTACAGGCGGTACATGGTTGAGTAGCAATACTTCGGTGGCAACAACTGGCAGTGTAAACGGTGTAGTTGCCGGCGTTTCGGGCGGTACATCTATGGTTACTTATACACTTGGCACCGGCTGTTTAATTACATCAGTGGTTTCAGTCAATCCGTCCCCTGCAGGTATCACCGGTTCAACAATTGTTTGTGCAGGTGCTACGGTAGCTTTAGCAGATGGAACAACGGGTGGCTCTTGGTCGAGTGGCAATACGAATGTTGCAACAATTGTAAGTGGCACCGGTGTTGTAACCGGTGTAGCTGCCGCAACAACAATAGTAACCTATACATTAGGCACAGGTTGCGCTACAACAACTATTGTTACTGTCAACCCATTGCCATCAGGCATCGCCGGCTCAGTTGTAGTATGCGCGGGTTCTACGATCACTTTAACTGACGTAAGCACTGGCGGCACATGGTCAAGCG
>JABDHF010000111.1 GCA_013285595.1 Bacteroidota bacterium | reverse complement strand
TCGAAAATAAAAGCATTGCTAGTTTAAGGCCTTTAAAAGAAGTAGTTCGACTAGGATTCGACCTTGTGGCAACAGAGAAAGTCTGTCGGACTGTCTCATACACATTTGTCGGGCATAGTTTTTATGGGTGGGTTTGCTAAAACAACTCAATTATGAAAACAAGATCAATTACGCTACACACTTTATTGATGGCAGGCGTACTATTTGCCAGCTCTTGCGGAAATGGTAATAACAGCGCGCAAAATACGGCCGACACCGCGATGGCTAAAGTAGATACTGCTGCGCAGGCGGTAAAACAAGGCGCCCAAAATATGGTGAACGAGGCGAAGAATGCTATGGATAGCAACCCGGACTCGAACTTTGTAGTTAAGGCGGCCACTACTAACATGGCTGAGCTGAGGATATTACAGGCTGGCCTGGATAATGGCACGAGCAAGGAGCTTAAAGCCCATGCCAAGATGATGATGACAGACCATAAGAAGCTGGGCGAAGGAGTGAAAGCTTACTCGGCCAAGAAAGGCTATACTTTGCCGACCACAGATAATGGCAAAGCCGATGATGAAATGGCAAAGCTGAACGGAAAAACAAAAGGCGCAGACTGGGATAAGGAATGGGTAGACCACATGGTATCGGCACATAAAGACTGCATTGACATGTTTGAAAATGGCAGTAAGAATGTAAAGGATGCAGAGCTTAAAACGATAATAGATGGCGCCTTGCCTACACTACACAGCCACCTGGATATGATGCAGCAGTTGCAAGACAAAATGGGGAAATAA
This sequence comes from Bacteroidota bacterium, assembly GCA_013285595.1. Taxonomy (GTDB): domain Bacteria; phylum Bacteroidota; class Bacteroidia; order Chitinophagales; family Chitinophagaceae; genus Nemorincola. The sequence continues at coordinate 5,470 of JABDHF010000111.1, read as the reverse complement.
TTACCCCTGCTGATATGTACTTATGGCTTAACGGTTTTCCGTTGAGCCATTTTTTATGCGCGTGGTTTGTAACTGTTATGATGATAATTTTTGAAAGTGTATCTGTATTGCTGTGCTGATATTACAGAGATTTGCGGTAAATAAAAGTATATGATAGAAGAAAGCTTTGCTAACCAGTTTGCCCACGAATGGATAACTGCATGGAATGCCCACGACATTGACGCTATAATGGCGCATTACAGCGATGACCTGTCGTTTCAGTCGCCGGTAATCATACGGGTGAATAATGACCCATCGGGAACTATTACCAGCAAGATGGCGCTGAAGGAGTACTTTGTGCGGGCGTTAGGGTTATACCCGGACCTGCGCTTTGAGCTGTACAAAGTGCTGGTGTCTATTAACTCTGTAGTGCTTTATTATAAGACCATAAATGACATGGTGACTGCTGAATACATGGAGCTGAATGAGCAGGGAAAGGTGATAGCTGTAAGGGCACACTATGCTAAATAAGGTGTAGTATGGAGATCACATCGGTAACTTCTTTTTTGGATTATTATGAGCGGGTGCGGCTGCGCACCCTGCGGGTGACAGCTGTGATACCGCCTGACGCGATGGACTGGGCATACAAGCCGGGTAAGTTTACTATAGCGGATATGCTGAGGCATATTGCGGCTATGGAGCGCTATATGTTTGCGGAGAACGTGATGCTGCGCCAGAGTAGTTACAACGGCTGTGGCAAGGAGCTTGCAAATGGCTATGAGGCCGTTATAGGCTATCTTAATGAAATGCACCGGCAATCTGTAGCGATATTTAGTAACCTCAGTGATGCAGACCTGAGCAGGAAATGCCCAACACCCGGTGGCGAAATGGCTACCTGGAAGTGGCTGCGGGCAATGGTAGAACATGAAGTACACCACAGGGGCGAGCTATACATATACCTGAACCTGCTTGATGTAGAGACGCCACCCATGTTTGGGCTGACGGCGGAAGAGGTACAGCAGAAAAGTACAAATAGTAAAAACTGATCTTAGGCAGATTTATTATTTTTATGGAATAGTCTGTTTTTATGGAAGCACTTGATTATTCTATTTTTCCCGAGAGAACTGTAGTATATACCGACTTTTGGACGCGTTTTGCTGCTGCATTTATTGACGGCCTAATCATTATCGTGCTTAGTTTTGTTGTTAAGCTTATTTTATCTGATGTTGCTTTGTCCGAAAATTATTCCCTTCGGCTTTTTAGTAACATAATACTTGGATGGATTTACAATGCATTACAGGAATCCGGGCCTAAAATGGCTACAGTCGGAAAACGAGCTATGGAGATAAAGGTTACTGGCCAAGACGGTGAACGGATAACTTTTGGCCAAGCTACCGGAAGGCATTTTGGTAAAATTATCTCAACATTAATTTTATTTATTGGGTATTTTATGATGCTTTGGGATGAACGCCGCCAGACGTTGCATGATAAAATGGCGGGCACGCTGGTTGTGCTCCGGTAAGATATTGAACTATGAAAAAGTTGCCTGCTATGAAAGACTGGGACATAGCCAGTGAGTTAACCTTTGAGCCGTTGTCGAAGACGAACTGGGGCAAGTTTGTACAGTTATTTGGTGAGCGTGGGGCTTGTGGTAATTGCTGGTGTATGTACTTCAGGCTTAGCAAGAACGATTTTATAGAAGGTAAAGAGAATGATGGCAATAAGAATGCGATGAAGGAACTGGTGTGGGGTGGTGCGCCGACTGGTATTATGGCACTGTACGAAGGCGAAGCGATAGGGTGGTGCGCCTTTGCCCCGCGGGAGGACCATAAGAAGATAGAGCGCTCAAGGGTACATAAGCGTATAGACTCTGCTTCCGTATGGTCTGTTACTTGTTTTTTCATTCATAAAGATTTCAGGAAAATGGGTATTTCTATAGCTATGCTTAAAGGCGTGATCGGGGTGGCGCGGCAGGAGGGCATTAAGATAATAGAGGCTTATCCTACCATTCCCACACAGGATAAACTGCCCGACTCGTTTGCATGGATAGGGCTTTACAGATCATTTGAGAGAGTTGGTTTTGAGATCGTTGACAGGACGTCGAAAAACCGCCCGATGGTTAGGTATTATGTAAATAGGGCATAGGATAATCTTCCTAAACCACGTTCAACCCCTTCCGGGGTTGCATAGATTTGTGTGTTATGTACCCTCTGTTTCACCCGGGGCTATTCATATGCAAGCCCGAAGGGCTTGCATTTACATTGCTGATCATCGTCTGCCGATATGGCGTGAAAAATGAAAGGCTTGCCTGGCGCGGGTTTAAGCATGCTTTTGGAGGAGCGGGTATGGTTGTTTTTACTGCTATTCTTCTATTTGATGTTTTATAAGCGACCGTATAGTATGGGTTGATTGCCCATCGGGAAGATTGCCGGTGAAAACACCGGCACCGTGTGAAATACGGGCTACGGAATGTAATATGCTGTAAAAATGAAATCCTTGCCTGGTGCGGATTTAAGCAAGCTTTTGGGGGAGCGGGCGCCCATATCTTTACTTCTGGACAATACAACATCGCCTTTAAGTATCCGTAGCGGATATTTGATGCGGTGTTGATGTTCGTATGTATTTTCATCTTTACCATAGGTTATTAGCTAGTTTATCTGAGGTAAAATTACGAAGGCACAAAGGGAGTGAAACCTTGCAGGAGGTTATGCTTGCGTGCTGCAATATCAAGTTAAACGCTCAAATGGCAGCAATTAAAAATTTTGCCGAGGTGACGCAAAGGCCTTCCGTCTTTGCAATGCCTACCTTTGACGTTCAAAGGTATAATGTGCCCGAGCGTGTGGCCAGGTTTAGGATAGCCAAGGGTGGAGTGGGCCAATAGCAAGAGACATTTCTCCTAGCTTCCCAATGACGCGCATGGCTGGCCCACAAGGGAATACTGCGCCTCTTATATGAGCAGCAGCGCCGTGCGCAACTGGTGGATCGCCTTGGGTGGGGGTGGGGTAACCGCAAGGGTTGCCCCAACCAATAACAAAACAGCCTGTACGCGTATCCAGGCTGTTTTAATAAAGATGCCAGATATTTTATTGGATAATCACTTTTCTTGTTGTGGTTTCACTGCTTGTCTGCAGGTGCAGCAGATAGAGCCCTTTTGGCAGGGTAGAGGTGTTGTAGCAGAGGCTTTGTGCGCCCTGTGCATTACTATTATGATCTGCTATTACGGCTACTTCCCTGCCCAGCATATCTGACAGGCTAATACGTACGCGGCCATTGTTTGTGGTATTATAGGCTATGTTCAGCACATTGCTGGCTGGGTTAGGATATAAATTCAAAAAAGCATTCATGGCAGTTTGTGCGGTGATGCCTTCGGGCCCTGCAAGCTGTTTAGACGAGTAGAATACTTGTTTTGAATTAATGCCTGGCCCTGTAATGGTTGCAATGGTAAGCAATGCATTGTGATAACCGGGAGCATACCATGTATAGGTCTCTGCAGTGTCGGTTTCTACTGTGGGGCTACCAGACAGGTTAATGCTATCAGTATAAAACTGGAGGCCGTGCAACCTAAGTGTATTTGCATAAACCGCTGCCGGGCTGTTAGGATCGGCCGGTAAGGTTAATGTGCCATATGCATCGGCAGCAACCGTAATGCTGCCTTCGTTGATAGCATGAACGGTAGCCCCGCCACCGGCAGGTGTGTATACTACCTGGCTCAGGTAATGATCTGTAAATGTGTTATTGAACGTGAAAGGGAATTGCAGCTGATCCATAGGATCGGTATAGGAAGTATAATTTGTTGCCGACATGTATATGCCGTTCTGCGACAGTTTTGTTGGGCTTGAAATGTAGTAGGCAGTTAATGGTGATGACTGTGTCATTATTGCCAAAGTACTTTCAGGAAACATGGCATGAGTAGGGACTGATGAAGATGGCACCGCAGAACCGGTGTCTACTGACCCATGTGCAGTAAGCGTTGCCAGCATGCTGAAATCCCATGAAGTATCGGCGCCGCTGGGACCGGCATCTACACCATAAGTGTAGCAGTTGTGTATTACAAACTCATCGCCCGGCACCGGCGCTACATTAGCGGCAGTGATGGTGGGCGTTTGTGCGAAGGAAATAAAAGGGCTGCAAAAGAATAACAGCGCTGGAAAAATAAACTTACGCATAAACCTAAAGTTACATCTATTTTAAACTAAAAATACAATAAATATCCAGCAATAATCATTCCGAAAATTAATGCTGGCATAAATTAATAAAAGATTCAGACTAAAATTATCGTCTAAATTTATGATTATCAGCAAATTAAATACGGTAGCTTGTTCAACTGGAACAGGCTACTGTATTTAAAAAAACATGCAGTTATAATTATTGAATTTCTATCTTCCTGGTAATGGTTTCTTTGCCAGACTGGAAGCGAACCAGGTACAGGCCATGTGAAATACTGCCGGTATTATAAGTGATCAGCTGGTCTCCCTGTGTAGTTTTATCTGCAACCACAGCTATTACCCTGCCTAGCATATCCATGATGCTAATGTGGACATTTTCAGCATTTGCTGTAGTGTATTTGATGTTCAGTTCGCCCTTTGCAGGGTTAGGGAATAAGTTTAGAGCGGCACTGTTATTTATAGGCGAAACGGCTTCCTGACTTGGGTCTTCTGCAGCGGAATAAGATACTAATTTATAGTGGCCGCCAACACCAGCTCCTGAGGCGATAGTAAGCAACGCGTTATGATAGCCCGGGTGGTACCAGGTGTAAGTCTCCAGCTCATAAGTAGCGGTGGTGTCTGTACCGAGTAAACTTGCATGATCAGTAAAATTCTGAATGCTATGAACCCGTGCTACGTTGGTGTAGGTTACTGGTGTTGAAGCCCCAGGTATCAGGCCTGGTAAAGTAAGTGTGCCGTAACCGTCATATGTAACATTGATAGTGCCTGATTCGTTAGCTGGAATTGTGCCCAGGAAGAGAATATTGCCAGCATAGTTATCTGAGAAATTATTCAGGTAGCTAAATGGGAAGTGCAGAATATCCATAGGATTGGTATATTGTGCATACTGCGACGAAGAGTTGTAATAAAGGCCATCCTGGGATATTGCAGAAGTGGAAGTGATGTCATAAATATCTACCGAAGTGGCACTTGCAGTAATGTTAACCATAGCAAGATTGCTTGAGGGAAATGAAGAGACATGCGGGCTCCAGTAAGGAGGTTGTGCCCTTACGGTATCTGCACTTACCGGCGAAATGGATAAAAGGGTTAGTGATGAGAAATCCCAGACCTGGCTTGTGCCGCCGGATTGTGGCGATACTGCAGTATCGCAATTAACGATGATAAACTGATCTCCGGCAATAGGGTTGATGGTAGCTGCAGTAAGGGTAGGCTGCGCGTAGCCGGCAAAAGAAGCGGCGGCAAATAATAGTGTAGGTAGCAATTCTTTGTACATAAAGAATTGGGTTGGTTATAAAAATATATATAATTCGATTCGGCAAAAATCA
>JABDHF010000110.1 GCA_013285595.1 Bacteroidota bacterium | reverse complement strand
CGCTGAGGGCGTATGCCGATAAGTACGGTGCCAACCACGACCACTGGTGGTTCCTCACCGGCGATAAGAAAACCATATACAGCTACGCCCGAAACGAGCTGCAGGTAACCACTGGCCCCGGCGATGGCGGAGCAGACGATTTTATCCATTCCCAGAAGTTCGTCCTGCTCGATAAAGATCGCTGCATCCGCGGCTATTACGATGGCCTTAACGACACCGATGTCCGCAAGTGTGCCGACGACATAGTACTGCTGACTATGGAGCGGAAAAAGGGGGAGAAGTAAAGTGTATAGAGAGTTTTTGCCCTCGGTTCGGTTAATTTTGCTTACTACTGTGGCAGGAGATTAAACTGTAGATTAAGCTAGCAGTACATTTCGTTATATTTGCATTTAGTATTAATGTGAATAGCCCCAGATGACTGATTTGTACAAATGGAGCGGCTATGAAAAGTATATAAGTCCTCCCCAGTTTTTAAAGTGTATATAATTGATATTCAATAATTTGACGCTGATTTCTCTCCAAAGCCACTTGTCAGATCCGTAGCACTTTCCGTAGCGAATCTTACATAAGCCATCCACAATATTCATCTTGGAGCACAAACATATCCTCACTACCTTTGCGCCGCTTTAATTGTAAGCATTATTCCCAATGGCTAATTCTGAATTCCCAAAACCGGTACTGAAACAAAATGATAAGCAAGCTAACATTCTTATATGGATAGTATCCATTGTAGTATGCAGTATAGTGGCTTTTTTAACCAATTTCAAGCCGCTTACCGGGCTAAACCTGGGCTTTAATGTACACTTGCTGGCATTGTTCAATGCTGTGGTCAACGGCACTGTATCTGTACTGCTGATATGTGCGCTGCTCGCGGTTAAAAATAAGCAATACATACTCCACAAAAAGATAATGCTGGTGGCTATGGTGCTTTCATCTTTGTTCCTGGTCTCGTATATTGGCCATCACCTTCTGGCCAATGAAACCAAATACGGTGGCGCGCACGACGGGGTGTACTTTCTGTACCTGTTCATCCTTATTACCCATATTATGCTTGCCACGATTATTCTGCCCTTCATCTTATTTACCGCATACCGTGGCCTATCCGGTGAGTTCGACAAACACAGGAAGCTAGTGAGGTATACTTTCCCGCTTTGGCTTTATGTAAGCGTTACAGGTGTATTGGTATACCTGTTCATCAGCCCATACTATATCCCCCACCTGTAATCAGATTTTTACCGGCATTTTGCCGCAACTCACCTATTAGCCATATAGCTTTTATCCCTTTTACTTATCTTTAGGTTATGAAAAAAGTAGTGTTGTCGGGGTTATCACTAGCCATCTTTTCACAGAGCGCACTGGCGCAGGGCTGTAGCGTGTGCAGCAAAGCCGCTGCCGGCATGGACGACAAAAGTGCTAAGGGGCTTAACGGGGGCATTATTTACCTCGCGTTTCTGCCATTGGTGATCATGGGCACGCTGGCGTTTTTGTGGTACAGGTATCATAAGGGCGAGATCATAGCAGCCGGAGCCGGCAAAGAAAGCAATAAGTAAAGGCGGTTAAATTCATATCCTAAAAATAATGCTATGCTTAGAAGGTTATCTGTAGCGTCCGTGTGCCTGTTGGCTTTATTGTTCGCTTCCAGCCGCATGAATGTATTGAAGGGCGAGGGCCAGCAGATAACCAGCAGCCCGCAGGTTGGGACGTTCAATGCCCTTGCTATAGATGTCTCGCTGAAGGCCGTTATCAATGTTCAGCCCGGTAGCCAACCGGGAATACAGTTCAAAAGCTACGACAACATCTTAAAGCATATAAAAACAAAGGTGGAGAATGGTACGTTACGTATTTACTCCGACCTCGACGAAACATGGAGTATGAGTGGCGACGATGTGACACTGCAAGTAACCATGCCCTCTATAACCGCGCTTTCTTTATCAGGCTCGCCAGATGCTGTTGTAAACGGTAATATCACCGGCAATGAGTTTAAATTGGATATTTCAGGTGCAAGCGATGTAAAGATAGACAATGTAAATGTGGACAATTTTGGGGTGGAGGTTTCTGGTGCGGGAGATATTGAAGTGAAGGGCGGAACGGTGAAGCATGCGACCTACGACATAAATGGCGCGGGAACACTTAAGGCATTCCCGTTGCAGGCCGACGAGACTTCCGCAACCATCTCGGGCGCTGGCACCAGTACAGTAACTGCAATTAGTAAGCTTACCGCTAGTATTAATGGTGCGGGTACTATCAGGTACAAAGGCCACCCATCTATAACCAAAGATGTTTCTGGAGTAGGAACGATATCTGATGCTAATTAAACCTGTGGCAGGAATTTTGCAGTACTAATATAAAAGGAAATTTATGTTGGGAAAATACTCTTTAGCTGTTTTTTTGTTGCTCCTGTTTTTTGGGCATACAACCGTATTCGGCCAGGCCGACCCTGTGGAACATACATGGTACAATGAAGCTAAAACCGGAAAAATACAGATATACAAAGCAAAAGATGGCCGGTTTTACGGAAAGATAGTTTGGCTGGCAGAACCGGACAGGGATGGTAAGCCCAAACTTGACATCAACAACCCTGATAAGGCAAGCCGCAACAACCCTGAGATGGGGCTGCTCATTTTAAAAGGCTTTAAAAAAGATGGAGAATTTGGCTATGAAGATGGTACGATATACGACCCTAAAAATGGCAAAACCTACAGCTGTAAAATGACCCGGAAAGACGATGGGCTGCATGTGCGCGGATATATTGGCTTCTCCCTGATAGGCCGCACCGAGACATGGACCAAAGCCGACTAAACAGGCAGCTCTATCCTGAATTCTGTTCCTTTATTCACAATGCTGTTAATGGATATTTTGCCGCCCAGTGTTTCTACCTGGGTCTTTACCATGAAGAGGCCAATGCCTTTCCCTTCCACATGAAAATGGAAGCGCTTATACAGGCCAAAGACCTGGTCGCGTATTTTAGCAAGGTCGAAGCCCATGCCATTATCCCTGAAGATAAGCACTATTTTCTGCCTCTTTAATTCACTTGATATTTCAATGACCGGGGTTACATTCAGCTGCCGGTATTTAATACTGTTAGAGATCAGGTTACTAAATATGCTGGTAAGATAATTTTTAAGGGTATAGCATTCATTAACCTGTGCAAAGTCGGTTTTTATCGTAAATTTCTCATTCCTGAAATATTGATGAATGCTAGGCTCCAGCTCTCTCACCAGCCTCGAAAAGACAACATCTTCCTTGCGTTCTTTCCATTCTTTTTTTACCTGCAGTATGTCAATAAGATCCCTGATCACCTCATCGAGCCGGTGGGCAGATATGGAGATACCGGAAATCATCTCTTTTCGCTCCTTTTCTGTTATCTCGTATTCAGAAAGCAGGTTGGTAAGGCCCAGCAGGCTGGCAACAGGGGCGCGCACGTTGTGCGACACTATGTAGGTAAACTGTTCCAGGTCCCTGTTCCGGTATATCAGGTCTTTGGCTATTTCTTCTTTTTCCAGCTCTGCCAGTTTCCTGGTAGTAATATTATCCACGGCCAGCACTATGCCAATTATTTCGCCGCCTTTTTCCTTAACGGGCATCAGCCGCACATAATACCAGTGCGCTGAACCGTCGGCCTGAATATAGTTTGTTTCGTAGTTGATGGTGTTTCCCTGTAGCGCGTCAGGTATAAGCTTTTCTATTTCGGGCTGCTCTTCAATATGAAAGAAAATAGCTAATGGGTCACCTTGCTTTATCTCAATTGCCAGTTCTTTCCGGGCAAAATCGGCAGCGCACCTGTTAAACGATGTCATGCAGGCATTTTTATCCAGCATTGCGTAGGCGGTATCCGTTGTTTCGAAAATAGTAGCCAGGCTGCCCGGTGATATTGCAGCCATTTGGTTTGCCTCTATTCCTGTTGTTGCAGAAAAATCTAATGTCTCATCCAGGCTCTGTGCTGCCATCGAAGAAATTACATTTTCACCACCTTTTTCCTGCATGTTGTTGCCTTGTTAATAGATTTCAGGGTTAAAAATAATAATAATTCCCATTTTTGTTCAATTTCATAGCTAAACTTTGCACGATAATATGGAGATTGCGCTATTTAACTTTAAAGACGCTGTTAATATTCTGTGATAAAGTAATTTTGAGTTAACAGTAGGGTTGTAACATTATTGACTGTTTGAGAGATGAGTAGAAAAAGCGCTGGCATACTTGCCTGGAGGGCCGACGGTAACGCTATAAAGGTCTTATTGGTACATCCCGGTGGGCCTTTCTTTAGTAAAAAGGATGCTGGCGCCTGGTCTATACCTAAAGGGGAATATAATGAGGACGAAGATCCGCTAATGGCGGCTAAAAGGGAGTTTGCCGAAGAACTTGGGTCGGGAATTGCAGGCGTATTTACTCCTTTAGGTTCTATAAAACAGAAGGGTGGTAAAGCGGTAAGCGCATGGGCAGTAGAGACTAACTTCGATACTTCTGGTTTTACGTCCAATACCTTTTCATTAGAGTGGCCGCCACGCTCTGGTAAAATGAAAGAATTTCCAGAAGTAGATAAGGCTGAATGGTTCAGCCTGGCTGAGGGTAAAGAAAAGATAAACCCGGCCCAGGTAGAATTTATTGATCTGCTGGAGCATATTGTGAATGGATAAATGAATGTTAAGGTGAGCCTTGCGCTTTTGCTTTATACCTTTAACTTTTTAAACTAATTATGGCATCTGCAATAAAGAAGATAGATCAGTACAATACGGGAATGCCCGGGCCGATGCATGAGCTGAAATGGAATGCTTTGAAAGAAAGCCCCTTCCGGTTTTACAGGGGTACCTGCCATTTGTTTGCCGATGATTTTGTGAAACTGTATAAGTATAAACCCAAAACAACGGCATGGATATGTGGTGATCTGCATTTTGAGAACTTCGGTTCTTACAAAGGAGAGAACAGGCAGGTGTATTTTGATGTCAATGATTTTGATGAGGCTATACTTGCAGGCCCGGAGCCGGAAGTAGCCCGGTTTCTTACCAGTATCATTATTGCTGCAACGCAAATGAAGGTAGCTGCTATAGGCCTGCATAAAGCGCTGCACGATATAATGGCAGCATATGTAACCACGATTATTAATGGCAAGGCATTGATGCTGGAGGCCGAGGTAGCCCATGGCAGGTTTAAAGAGTATTTTGAGCGCCTGCGTACCTTTGATAGGGAAGCCTTTATTGCTAGGCGTACCTTTAAGCAAAAAGGAGCGCTGCTGCTAAAGCAGGACGATGTTCATTTCCGGGAGCTTGATGACAGCCGCAAGGCTAAAATATATGAAGGGCTATCGCCGCTGCTGAGCAGCGGCAGGTTTGCCCACTTTGTATTTGAAGATGTGGCATTCCGCATTGCAGGCACGGGCAGCCTGGGGCTGGAGCGGTATGCTGTATTGTGCTATAGCAAAAAGAAGGGTAAGCACTACCTGATAGATGTGAAGGAAGCACGGGAATCTTGCTATACCGGCTTGGTAAAAACAAAGCAGCCACGTTTCCGTAACGATGCGGAGCGTGTGAATATGGCGGGATACCTGATGCAGTTTAACGCTCCTGCCTTTTCATCGACCGTATATATCGACAACAGGTGGTATATAGTAAAAGAACTGCAGCCTGTAGCTGACCGTATGTCGCTGGCTGATTTTGAGAATGATTTTAGCACATTATCTGCGGTGGCAAAGGAAATGGCTATGCTTATGGGTTATGCCCACGTCCGGAGCAGTGGACACCTGGGCTCATCAACGGCAGACGACCTGAGGCGGTTTGCAGAAAAGAAGCAATGGCAGAAGGACATCATAGACCTTAGCGGCACGCTGGCAAAGAGGAATGCGAAGTATTATAAGGAGTTTACGAAGATCGAGTAATGATCATTTCTTAGTATTCCTTCCTGACAAAATATCGATTCTGTTTAGACAATTTGCTTATACAGTATATAAGTTGACAGGCAACAGGTAAGTTCCTGAAGAGGGTGACTCCATTACGTATAAACTTTCCAGCTTTGATACAGAAATTCTTGGTTACTTATCAACCTCCCCTTCACGATATATTCTGCTATAGTCATTAAAACTGGAGTTGTTCAAATCAAGTTCAACTACCTTTTTCGCTATTTCAAAATCAACAACCAAACAGCATATCTCCATTGTCCCAGAACCAATACTGCCTCCATCACAATGTCCCAAGCCAGTCCAACCCAGAGTTTCATTCATTCGATCTTCAATTAAGTGCCGTTTGTCAACATCCTGAACGGTACCCATCCCGTCTATAATATATTCAACTATTAAAATCGTTATTTCAAGTTCATCAAATTCTAAATATCGTC
>JABDHF010000109.1 GCA_013285595.1 Bacteroidota bacterium | reverse complement strand
TTTGATACGTTGTAGCCGCGCACAAAAAGAATACGGTAAATATCGAGTATGTGGTTGATCTTCTCTGTTGAATAGCCCCTGCGCTTAAGACCTACTGAGTTTACGCCTACATAGGAGAGCGGTTCACGGGCGGCCTTTACATAAGGAGGTATGTCTTTCCGCACCAGCGAGCCACCGGTAACAAAGGCATAAGAGCCTATCCGCACAAACTGCTGCACGGCAGTAAGGCCGGCCAGCACCACACAGTCGCCTACTATGATGTGCCCTGCCAGGGTGGTGTTGTTAGAAAAGATACAGTAGTCACCCACTTCGCAGTCGTGCGCTATATGCGTGTACGCCATTATCAGGCAGTGCTTGCCTATTTTGGTCATGTTACGGTCTGCAGTACCCCTGTTTATGGTCACGCATTCGCGTATGGTGGTGTTATCACCTATAACGCAGGTAGTATCTTCTCCTTTAAACTTCAGGTCTTGCGGTATGGCAGATATTACCGAGCTTGGAAAGATGCGGCAGTTCTTGCCTATACGCGCACCTTCCATTATGGTTACGTTCGATCCTATCCATGTGCCTTCCCCTATCTCCACATTTTTATGGATCATAGTGAAAGGATCAATTTTTACGTTAGGACCTATTTTAGCGTCCGGGTGGACGTAAGTAAGCGGATGGATCATTTTTTATCTTTTCTTACGATTTGCGCCACCAGCTCTGCTTCGGTAGCAAGTTTATTTCCCACATAGGCAGTACCCTTCATTTCACAGATGCCGCGGCGTATAGGATTAAGTAATTCCAGCTTCAGGATCAGCGTGTCGCCGGGGCGAACAAGCTGCTTAAACCGAACCTTATCTATTTTTAGAAAGTAAGTATCGTAGTTCTCGGGGTCACGAATATTGTTGAGCGCCAGTATGCCGCCGGTTTGTGCCAGCGCTTCTATCTGTAATACACCCGGCATTACCGGGTTGCCCGGAAAATGCCCCTGGAAAAAGTGCTCGTTGAACGTTACATTTTTTATACCCACCACGTGGTTGTCGCTCAGCTCTATGATCTTATCTACAAACAGGAACGGGAACTTATGTGGCAGCGCCTTTTCGATGTGCGAAATATCGTAGATGGCTTGTTGCGACGGGTCGTAATGCGGTATATCAGACAGGTGTTTGTTCTTTTTGATGTACTGCTTTATCTTCTTTGCAAACTCTACATTGGTAGCATGGCCCGGCCTGCTGGCAATGATATGCGCTTTAATAGAATGCCCTACCAGCGCCAGGTCGCCTATCACATCGAGTAGCTTATGGCGTGCCGGTTCGTTGGTAAAGTGCAGTTGTATATTGTTCAGTATGCCTTCCTGCTTTACTTCTATTTTTTGCTTGTTGAATATTACAGCAAGCCTGTTCAGCTCGTCCTGGCTTACTACCTTGTCTACTACTACTATGGCATTGCTCAGGTCTCCGCCTTTTATCAGGTTATTGTCCAGCAGGTATTCCAGCTCGTGCAGGAAGCAAAATGTGCGGCAAGGGCCTATCTCGCTCCTGAATTCCGACAGGTGCTTCATAGAAGCATGCTGAGTTCCTAATACAGGGGAGTTAAAATCTATAAGCGTGGTTATGGCATAGTCTGTAGATGGCACAGCCAGCATATCTACATTTTTTACGGGGTCGTAATAATGTATGTTGCTGTCTATGGAATAAACAATGCGCTTGGCTTCCTGCTCCAGTATGCCCACGCTTTCTATCGCCTCTATAAATAATTTTGCGCTGCCATCGAGTATCGGCACTTCAGAGACATCGAGCTCTATAAGTAGGTTGTCTACGCCCATGCCTACGAGCGCCGCCAAAGTGTGCTCCAGCGTGCTTACGCGGGCGCCGTTGTGCTCTATTGTAGTGCCGCGCGATGTGTCTACTACATAGTCTACATCGGCTTTTACCACAGGCTTATCTGGCAGGTCTACCCGCTGAAAGCGAATGCCGAACCCGGGATTAGCCGGCTTCATGGTCATTGTTACTTTTTCACCGGTATGCAGCCCTACTCCGTGCAGGGTTACCGGGCCTTTTAACGTCTGTTGGTTCTGGCTGGGGTTCGACTGTGCCACCTTATCAGCTTTTTTCCTGCTTTCGGGTATGATCAATATATCTTCGCTCACTTTTTATACTCCAGGTTTTGCGTGATTAGTAATGCGTTTAGTTCCTGTACCATTTCCTCCAACTTTTGAAGGCGGTGCTGCAGTTCTGGCAAATTTCTGAAAATTGCCTGACTTTTTAATGAGCTTTTATAGTCAAATGCCGGTGTGCCGTTTATAGTAGTGTTCATATTGATCACCGACTTGGATATACCGCTTTGCGCATTGACCTTGGTGCCGTCGGCAATGTGTATATGGCCTACTATGCCTACCTGCCCGCCTATCAGGCAGTTTCTGCCCACTTTGGTGCTGCCTGATATGCCTGTTTGGGCGGCTATTACTGTATTTTCTCCTATTTCCACATTGTGGGCTACCTGTATCAGGTTATCCAGCTTTACGCCTTTTCTAATAATGGTAGACCCCATGGTAGCGCGGTCTACGGTGGTATTCGCGCCTATTTCCACATCGTCTTCTATTATTACATTGCCTAGCTGGGGTATCTTTTTATAAGAACCATCGTCGAGCGGTGCAAAGCCAAAGCCATCGCCGCCCAGCACTGTGCCGGAATGTATGACCACATTACAGCCCAGGTGGCACTCATCGTATATTTTTACCCCTGAATATATTTTTGCGTTATCGCCTATAACTACATTATTACCTATGTAGCAGCCAGGGTAGATCTTTACCCCCTTGCCTATAACCGCCCGCTCACCTATATAAGAAAAGGCCCCTACGTATACATCGGCAGCTAAAGTGGCTGTAGGGGCAACATAAGAAGGTTGCTCAATACCGGTTTTGCCACGGCCGGCAACCATTTCGTTATATTTTTCCAGCACCAAGGCAAAGCCGCTGTAAGCGTCTTTTACCCTGATCAGCGTAGGAGCAACAGGTTTCGTAAGTTCCAGTGAATCATTAACTATAACAACAGATGCTTTAGAAGTATACAGGTACTCCTCGTACTTAGGGTTAGAGATAAAGCATAATGAACCATCTTCCGCCTCTTCTATCTTTGCTACATCGCTCACTTTGGCGTCTGGGTTCCCCTCCAGCTTGCCTTGTATAAGGGTAGCTATTTGCTGCGCTGTAAACTGCATCTTCTAATTTAAGTTTCTATTGTTCATGACAATAACAACATTAATTTATTGTTGTTTTTTCCAGGGAATTTGGTCATTGGATGTAGCAAATGTAGTTTTTATGTACCGCTCTGGCAAGTGTTTGGTTGACCAAAGAATTGTCAATTTCAGTAATATTTTTAATTATCCCGTTTTTCGTCTCAATTTTTATTAATTCGTCATTAATATTATAGGTGCTGTTTGAGGTCACTCCTGTGAATGCGAAATATTGCAGTTCATCGTCATTTAACTCCAATAGTTTCTTTGCATCTTTCTTCTTATCCTCCAAAATACTTGCCAAAGATTCAGAACTGAGCAAAACTTTATATAATTTCCTTAAAATAAGCATCTGGCAAAGCGTGGATAACACTTTGTCATCATGCGTTTGCCATACTTTTATGGATGCCATCACATCATTGTCATCGAGCTGGCAAAATTGCTCGAGGTGTTCTGGATTGGCTTTAAAGTCGGCCTCTGTTAGATGATTACTCAGGAAATAGTTTAATGCAGGGGTGGCAAATAGTTGTTCACCGGCCTTTACCAGATCTTTTGCCCTGCGGAAAATATTGATGAGCAGCATTTCGGCGCCAAGCACGGTTTTGTGCAGGTATACCTGCCAGTACATGAGCCTGCGGGCTATGATGAACTTCTCGACCGAGTACACGCCTTTTTCTTCCACCATCAGCTCGTTGTTGTGTACGGTGAGCATTTGCAGTATACGGTCGTAGCCAATGACCCCTTCTGATACGCCGGTATAGAAGCTATCGCGGTTCAGGTAGTCCATACGGTCTACGTCGAGCTGGCTGGATACCAGTTGGTGCAAGTAGTATTTGCTGCCGGCGGCATTTGAGTTGTCGAATACCTGTATGGCTTTATCGAGCATACCGCCAAGCTCAGCGCTCATACGGTGCATGATGAGGCGGGACAGCGTTTCGTGGTGAACGCCGGTGAGCGTTTTTTCAAGAGAGTGGGAAAACGGGCCGTGGCCTATATCGTGCAGGAGTGCGGCGAGCCTTGCGGCCAGGCACTCGTCTTTATCGGGGGTGATGTCTTTTGCCCTTAATTCATCGAGCGCCTTGCCCATGAGGTGGCAGGCACCTAGCGAATGTGCGAGGCGGGTGTGCGTGGCTCCGGGATATACCAGGTGGGCAAGGCCCATCTGCTTTATATTGCGCAAGCGCTGAAACCATGGGTGGCTTATTATTTGCATCAGTTCCGGCTCCGGGAAACGGATGAAGCCGTAAACCGGGTCGTTAACGATCTTTACCTTGATACTCATTGAGGCGCAAAATTACCGCAATTTGGACTAAGATCTTTAGGATTAGACGATTTTAAGATGCGGGGAGTAATTGTGTGGGTATCTTGTATGTTATCGAGCATGTAAATTTAGTATTATTGGGTGGAGGTAATGATTACTTCCCAGATAACATGACTAACATTTTTATAAAGAAAGCGTCTCTTGATTTTTTGAAGACGCTGGCAAAGCATAATGAACGGGAATGGTTTAATGGGCATAAGGACCTGTATACGGCGGCGCATGATAATATGATAGACTTTGCCGGAGCCTTGCTGGGCGAGATGAATAAGCATGACCAGATAGAAACGGCATCGGGGAAGAGCAGCCTGCACCGGATATATAAAGATGTAAGGTTCTCAAAAGAGAAGGCGCCTTATAATATAGAGTGGAGCGGCAGCTTTAAACGGGCTACTAAAAAGCTGAGGGGTGGCTACTACTTCAGGATAGCGCCGGGGAGCTCGTTTGTGGCGGGTGGCTTCTGGGGGCCGGCGGCGGCCGACCTGCAACGGATAAGGCATGATATGGATGCCAACTATAAGGACTGGGATAAAATGCTGGGCAGTAAGGCATTGGTGAATACTTTTGGGCAGATGCTGGGTGCACAGGTGGCTTCTGCGCCGAGAGGCTATACAAAAGACCATCCGGCCATTCACCTGCTGCGGTATAAACAATACCTGCTGAAGCATGACTTTACAGAAGAGGAGGTGCTGAGCCCAGGCTTTGCAAAGCTTGCCAGTGATACCTTTAAAAAGATGCGGCCATTCCTGGACCATATGAGCGAGGTGTTGACCACGGATGCGAATGGGCTGGAGCTGTAATTTTAGGGTGGCCTTAACGTTATTACCAGTGGCCTTTAATGCATAACATTTATATTATATTTAATAACATACCCCCTTTACCAGTGCGGGTTTGAGGGTCTTTTTTGGGGAGGACTCTATATTAATTATCAATGGTTAATTATTAATGGTTAATTGCGTTATGTGAAGTTCAGATTTCTTGGTTCACAGTCAATTCCGTTACTAAGCTGGCCCCAGTTTCGTAGCACCCATTCAAAAATGGACATCAAGCTGGCAAAGGGTTTGAAGGTCTTTTCTGGGGAGGACATGGGTATTTTTTATTTGTGCTATGGTGCTACGGGAATGGGGTGTTGGAGTTGATGGTGTGATGTGGCTTTTCGTTCGGGCATTTTTTAGCGGAAAGTTAGGGTGTTTGAATGTGAGTGGTATCTGCTTGTGGATTCATTCGCCAATCAGAGATTGGCTGCCGGGGCGACTTAGACAGAGTCTGCGCCGAAGGAGAGAATGAGTGAAGACAGGAAATTTCATATATTTGCTTGAATCTTATCCGTAGGAGGTAATCATTGTACAGTTTATAGTGCATTCCTATATAATGGCTAAAATGCCAGAATTAAATAATCTATTTAACCGTCACCCGGTTAGATATTGAAAAAGGAGATTGAGCATTTATTGTCGCAACCTTCCTGATATTTCTCCTGTATTATTTTCGATTAAGTGATTTTGGGCCAGCTGTCTACGCCCAAGTAAATGGAATGCTCATAAAGATGTGCCACACTTTTGAAGTGTGGCACATCAATTATGTTACTTATCTTGTAAACAGGTTATCCGAATCACTCATGAATTTGAACTGTTTACGTTATATACTTCTATTGTTGCTATCCGCAAACACCCTTGCCCTCCGTGCGCAGGTGATCACTACTGTTGCCGGGCCGGGGACTAAGATATACAGCACTAATAGCAAGGCTGATGGGCTGCATACTATCAATAATCCTAATGGGGTGGCTACCGATGATGATGGGTATGTGTATGTGGCGCAGTACTGGGATGGGGTGGAACTGCTGGGTGGAGTGTTCAGGTTTGACCCGAATGTGCCGGTTAAAAAGGAGGAGGGGAATTTGCTGAGGGGTGAGAGCTATCCGCCGAGGTCGGGGAAGATCGTGTACCCACATGGCATTACTACCGATGGTAATGGCAATGTATATGTGGCGGAGTATAATAACCATACGGTGCGGAAAATATCGC
>JABDHF010000108.1:2383-6646 GCA_013285595.1 Bacteroidota bacterium | reverse complement strand
TGGTACAAAATGCTGTTCTGTTATTTTTTGTTGCATTATGTCACTATCCTTAATGGCAAAAGATGTAAAGACAGCTCCCGAAACACAAGGCTTGCGCAAACCCCTGTGCTTCGTAGAAAATAAAGGCCAGGTAGTAGATGAGTACAACCATCTGCGCGGGGATATACAATACAAACTGTCTACACCCGGCATGAGCATGTATGTGGGCGACGGACAACTGAAATACCAATTCAAGAAGATAGAAGGCACTACTGCTGCTGATATGAAGGTTACCGACTACAGGATGGACGTAACCCTGGTAGGCGCCAACAAAAATGCACTGGTTGCGGCTACAGAAAAACAGGTGTATGTAGAGAACTACTATACCTCCCCAGCCAGCCACAATGGCTTTACTGCACACGCTTACAACAAGATCACCTACAAAAATGTGTATAACAACATAGACTGGGTGCTGTATGTAAAAGATGATAAAGTAGAATATGACTTCGTGGTGCGCCCCGGCGGTAATGTGAACGACATAAAAATAAAGTATGATGGAGCAACGGCGCTCAGCCTTACCAAAGACGGCGGCATCTCTGCCGAAACACCACTGGGAAAAGTAGAAGAAAAAACCCCATACAGCTACGAAACAGTTACAGGCAGAAAAGTAGCCTCAAAGTTTGTACTGAACGGCAACGTGGTGAGCTTTAAGACCGATGCTTATAAGGGGTCGCTGACTATTGACCCAGCGTTGCAGTGGAGTACTTACTTCGGCGCAGACGGTGAAGATGTAGCGACTTCTATACAGGTAAATACTTCCGGGGTTTTTGTAAGTGGTTATAGCGCTAAAGGAACCATAACTATTGTTACCCTAAACGCTTTACCTGGTGTTACATCATTTCACAACGCCAACCAGGGTGGAACTTACGATGCATACATAGCAAAGTATGACGCAACCGGCAACCCACTATGGCACACTTTCTATGGCGGTACAGGCAATGACCAGGGCATGGCAATAGCACTGGATAATGCCAGTAATTCTGTATACATGACAGGTTTTACCACGTCTACCAGCACTATTGTTGGCGGTGGTATACCCGGTACATTTCAAACTACAAAGGGCGCGCTAAACGATGGCTTCCTTATAAAATTCAACAGTAATACAGGTACACCTACATGGGCGACATACTTCGGCGGTAATGGCGATGACTATTGCAACGGTGTGGCTTGTGACCAATCGGGAAATGTTTACATTACCGGCAAAACAAATAGTACTAATGTTATTTCCCATACCGTTCCGTCTGGTGCAACACTAAGCGGTGGTAACGACGCGTTTGTAGCAAAATTCAACAGTTCAGGCGTTATACAGTGGTCACAGTATTTTGGTGGCGCAGCTGACGATCAGGCGCTGGCAGTGGCCTGCGATAATACTAACAGTGTATATATCACCGGTACTACAGGCAGCGTAGGCGGTATAGCCACTCCTGGAGCTTACCAAATATCGCTCAACGGCTTTAACGATGCGTTCATTGCTAAATTCAGCACTGGTGGCGCACCACTATGGGGCACGTATTTTGGTGGGCCTAACGAAGAAACTGCCAATGCAATAGCCATCAATTCCAGCAATGAGCTAGTGATAGTAGGCAACACAAGCAGCCCATTCGGAGTTGCATCGGTAAATGCTTACAAAACAGACTATAATTCAAGCATACTAAATACGCAGGATGCATTCGTGGCCTATTTTAACCAAGCTGGTGCGCTGTCATGGAGCACTTATTATGGTGGCGAAAACCCTGACTACGGGCAGGGTGTATGTTTTGATCCTTTCAACAATGTGGTTATTACTGGTGCTACATTCAGTAATACAGGTATTTATGCTACAAATGGCAGTCCGCAGCCTGCAATTAACGGTAGCTACGACGCATTTATCACTAAAATGACACCACTTGGACAGGTGATCTGGGGAACTTATTTTGGGGGCCCTACTTATGACTTTGCAAATGCTGTAGCATGCAATACCACTACAGACCAAATATCAATAGCAGGTTTTACGGCTGGTGTTTTTACATACAATAACGGTACCGGCACGGGTATTTCAACGTTTGGTACCGAATATCCTCAAAGTCATGGGGGCACTTACGATATGTTTATTACCACCTTCAAAAGAGATACTTTCTTAACTATCAATCAGCCTTTTGCTGATACGCTGGTGTGCGCAGGTGGCACACTTACGGTACCGTTTACGGTTTATCCGGCTGGGGTGTCTTACCTGCCAGGTAATATCTTCGTAGTGCAGCTATCTGATAATACCGGCAGCTTTGCCTCGCCCGATACCATAGGCATGGGCACTGCAAGCCCTATTGTGTGTACCATACCTACTACTACTCCCGGCAATCATCACCGCATACGTATAGTAGCATTCAGCCCGGTATTTACTTCCCCCGATGACTTTTACAATATTACCATTACAGGCCCCACTACACCGGCCCCATCTGTAGCTGCCAGCACGCCGGTGTGCCTGGGCAATAACCTATACTTCTATACCAATAGCCCCAACCACATTTCCGGCTATAACTGGAGCGGGCCTAATGGCTTCTTCTCCTCGCTGCCAGATCCGGTGCGCCTAAGCGTGCCTTATGCCGATAGCGGCACCTACACCGTTATTACTTTTCACAATGGCTGCCCTCCAGATACTTCCACCGTGCATGTAGACATTAATAACTTTGTGGCGCCAACACCTACAGACAGCTTCAGCATTACCTGCGATGGCAACACTCTGTACCTGTTTGCCGACAATGGCATACCTGGTTCCAGCTACTCGTGGACAGGCCCGGGCGGCTTTGCATCTACCGACCAGAACCCGGTAATACCTGCAGCTACATTTACCAATACCGGTACTTATACCGTAATAGATACTGTAGGCGGCTGCCAGTCGCTGCCAATATCTGAGGTGGTAACGGTGCTGCCACTTATGCCTACCTCCAGCATCATTACGGCAAGCCCCGGCTTTACCAGCGGGGAGCCGGGCGATACTATTTGCCTGGGCACACTGGTTACCTTCAATGCCATTACAGTTAACGGTGGCTTCTCGCCCACTTACCAGTGGATGAGCAGCGGCTCGCCTATAGTGGGCGCCGTAGCATCGGTATACTCCTCTGCTACCCTGCTCGATGGGCAACAGATATACTGTATCGTCAATAGCAGCCTTTCGTGCCCGCTGGTGCGCACCTCGGTGAGCGATACCATTACTATGAACGTGATCAACAATCCGCCACTGGTATTTATAAACGCTACACCCGGCGGCAGAGTATCGCCCGGCACTGTTGTTACCTTCGCATCGGCCGTATATAATGGCGGCATCGGCGCGCTGTACCAGTGGAAGCTAAACCATGTTAATGTGCCCGGCGCTACTAGCAGCACATTTACCACCGTTATCACTAATAGCAACGATACCGTAACTCTTACCGTAGCCAGCACTATGATGTGCGCCACACCAAACACCGGCAGCAGCAATGTGGTGATCGTAGAGACCAATGTAGGCGTATCGTCAGTAGCAGAGCCGCTCAATAATATAGCGCTCTTCCCTAACCCTAACACCGGTACCTTTACCCTGAAAGGCAATGTGATAGGTATAAACAACAGCACAGTGTCGCTGGAGATCGTAAATGCCATAGGGCAGGTACTATATACTGGCAATACCACAGTACAAAACGATGAGCTGAACAAAACCATAGATCTGCAAAACATACCTGAAGGCATATACCTGCTCCGGGTAAATGCCGGCGACCAAAGCAAAACTTTCAGGTTCGCGATACAGCACTAATCATCTTCAGATTGCATTTAATAAAAAATCCCGGCTTGTCCGGGATTTTTTATTGAATGCCTTGTATAGATCTGTCAACGTTTAAAAGTTGACAAATCTCCCTGATTACACGTTGTGTCTTCGTCTCCTAATGGTTAAAATTACCGCAGTCCCAACACCAGGCTCACACTTATGTCCATATCGTGCGACTCATAGCTATTGGCAAGGCTATTTGCCGTAGCCGAATCGTCATCACTAAAGCTTATACCCAGGTTGATGCTGGCATTCTTGCTCAGCCCTATATTCATACCGCTGTTGTCTATATCAAGTATATCCTGCGCACTTTCCTTTGGCTTTGCAACATCAGCCGTTACAAGAGCTATGTCTGCCATAGGTTTTGTGCCCGTACCCGTCACTATATAATTAACAGGCTTTGATTTCACATAATTCGGCGCGAACGCCGTGCGGAGATTCGGGGCAGA
>JABDHF010000108.1:0-2373 GCA_013285595.1 Bacteroidota bacterium | reverse complement strand
TTTACCACAGTTATCAAACCCGCAACCCAATGCGGTAACCGGTATGCTACCAAACCGTTTTAACGATCTGCGCTTCAACTTTGCAAGCCCTGATCTATAAGCACTGCTTAAACCTGGAGAGGGGATGCCCGGCAGTGAGTAGCCTGTAATGGCAAAGCATTTGCCAGCCTGCAGATCGCAATTACTTGTCTGGGCTACGCTGCCCCACGCCCCTAAAAAAATACTAGCCGCTATTAATACTAACTTTTTCATAAAACTTTTCATCTCATCACCGCTATAGGGAAAAACTCCATGCCCCTGCCGTTGCCTGCACATGGGTTACTTGTTTTTTTAACGTTTGGCGTATGCCCTTTTATCATATCCAATTATCTTTTACCTTTACAACATGGAAGAAATGACCACACTAACGGAAGTAATTAACAAGCTGCGGACGGAAGGATACCTGGAGGACTTTAACCTTCAGCAAAACAGCCTGGTATGCCAAAACGGGCATTACAGCGTATTCCACAACGAGTTTGTGATAGATAAAGTGTACCGCTTTGAGGGCGACAGCGACCCGGCCGACGAGGCTACGGTATATGCCATTTCGTCGCCTAAATATGGTATTAAAGGCATTTTGGTAAATGGCGGCGGTATATATTCTGACGACTTAACAGATGAGATGCTTGATACCCTGAAAATAACGAGAAAATAGCGCAGGCATAGATTTTGTTACTTATATAAATAACAGCCTTTATGGGTTGATAATTTATGAACAGTTTTCGCGAAGTAATACAATCAGACAAACCCGTGCTTGTGGACTTTACCGCCACATGGTGTGGCCCGTGCAAAATGATGGCCCCCATACTGCACGATGTAAAAAATGCAATGGGCGACAAAGTGACCATCATAAAAATAGACGTAGACAAGAATCCTGAAGTATCGGGGCAGTTCCAGGTGCAAAGCGTACCTACGCTCATCGTCTTTCAAAAAGGCGAGGTTAAATGGCGCCAGTCGGGCGTGGTACCTGCTAAACAGCTACAGGAAGTACTAAGCAAGTTCTAACCATTGCAACCCGGCCGCTCTTGGCGACGACCTGGATATAAAAGTAAAAAAGCACCTCTTCCAGGGGTGCTTTTTAAATATTGATTTTTCTTAACGATTATCTTGCTACCACTATCTTTTTAGTGATGATGCCCTGCAATGTTTGCAGCTGCACCAGGTACATACCTTCTGAAAGTTCATTTACCGGTATAGTTACCATTGATGTTGTGCCTGGCGCCACAGATATTACTACCCTGCCCTGCAGATCGGTAATGCGCACCTGCTGCGCCTTTGTGCCCTGCAGGTCTATATTTATAGCGTCTGTTGCAGGGTTAGGATAAACGTTTATAGTACTACCGGAAGCCACCTGGGTTACTCCGCTTACAGTTTGGCCCGCCGGCTCCACATAGGTAGCGGTATCAGGCAGTATGCCGATGATCAGTGTCTGGTCGCTGTTAAAGTCCATGCCTGTCGGGTTCAGGTTCTCTACCGTGTAGTAGCCATTGCCTTCGCCACCCCAGCCCCAGTTAAAATGTATCTTATTGTTGCTGGTGTTATAGCCATCGGCAATAAAGCAATGGCCGCCCTGGCTACCATCGCCGGTATATATCACCGGCCTTTTACCATCTATCTCTGATCTTAGTAAATGCACCCAGCTGGAATCATCATCATAATAGTCACCACGGTCAACACCTTGTATCCTGTTAGAGTCGTAGCTGAAGTAGGCGGTAAGCGCATACTGCGCGCAATTAAGAATAGGGCTGGATGCTGATGTTACGTATGCACCGCTCTCAGTAACGCCATAACCCATATTCACGCTAACACCGGCGTCAAACATCAGCTTGGCTACATTCAGGTAGTTGGTATCGGCAACAGTGTTGGGCATTGAATCCCATTCATAAGTATGTGCAGCAAAATCGGCCGACAATGTTCCGAAAGGACTATAATAGCTATGCGATCTGGCGCCCGTTACCGGCCAGCCCCAGTACTTCATTACCTGCGCCATAGCAGTAGCTACGCAACCGGTAACGGCATGTGCGCTATCTGTAGTTGAAAACGGGCAAAGAGCATTCACGTTAGGCGACTGGCTCCATGCACAATGCATCAGCGGGCCTACAATGCTGCCTATTGTAGTACGCGCCGCAGACCTTGCAGCGCTTTGCAGTGCAGTCCATGCCTGTGTTGTTTTAGCTTCCGGTATGGTATTGTTGCTTATTGCGTAGTTGATCTCTTTTTTGTAAGTATTCAGCCAGCCGTTGATGTTCACATACATGCTGCTGTAGGTAAAGGCAGATTCCAGGTCGTAGGCCAGCACAGGTGTTACCCTGTCGTCTCCAGCCACCATTACAA
>JABDHF010000107.1 GCA_013285595.1 Bacteroidota bacterium | reverse complement strand
AATAACGTTAAACATTGCTCTTTTCATTGCTCTTCATTCATTGCTTTTCGAAAAAGATCAATGCCCGTTCTTCTTCTTCCTCTTTATCGCCCCTGTTTCATCGCCATCAATTCAACCGTAAATAAAAATCATTGACTTCTATTATTTGGAAAAAAAGTCCATATCGGGGAATGGATTTTACACCATCTCTTCCCAAACGCTTGATCGTCAACGATTTAAAAAATCGGCATAGAATTGGGTTATAGGTTTGTACGAAAACACAATACTCATCATCTAAAACCACACACTTATGCAGATCTATAAGGTTGATTTCAAAAACAACATACCTGAAAAGGCCACTATTGTACGCAAATCTTATTACAAAGAGCTGACTAAAATAGAGAAAACGGGCACCAAAACCTTTCTAAAATGGTTGTACGTACATGCTGATAACCAGTTTCAGGCAATAGAGAATGCTAACAACTTTAAAAATGCTATACTGAACCAGGTAAGGTAGTCACTAAACCCTTGTCACGCTTAGTGACGAAGAACAAGTGTAAAACTAAAGGTATCGTTTATCCAGTTCGACGTAGGGCTAAGGTGCCTTGTCGCAAATACTGCAGCAATGGAATCATCGTTATAAATGGTTCCACCC
This sequence comes from Bacteroidota bacterium, assembly GCA_013285595.1. Taxonomy (GTDB): domain Bacteria; phylum Bacteroidota; class Bacteroidia; order Chitinophagales; family Chitinophagaceae; genus Nemorincola. Next base: position 6,135 of record JABDHF010000107.1, on the reverse strand, counting down.
CCGTAAAGCAAGCTATAGTGGTCATATAGCATATGGTAAGCAGATATCGTGTCCAGATAAAAATGCTGGCTGTTACTGCTGTCTATCGTGCAAATAATATTGTTATAATACTTGTTATCCGATAGGTTATTGATGAAAAAAGTTGTTGGCGTAGCTGTCTGTTCCAAAAAGGCAGTATACTTATACACAACTCCTTTAAAGTTTAAAGAATCACTCCCTATTACCGTTTGTGTAATATCCCACTGGCCTATAAATTTCTTTACAGATACAGTGCCACAGTTCGGCCCTTCATATCCTGTAGGGCAAGAGCAAAAAGGATTGCCCGTGAGCGAATCTACATGGCAAAAGCCATTGTTCTGGCACACTACGCCCTCACACGTATTAGCGCTCTTACCCGGCTTGGAGCAAGATGTATACGCTACTGTTATCAAAGAAAATATTGAGACTATGGCCGCAATAATGAAACTGCTCTTCTTATTTACCATGGCATAAATTTAGTTAAATTTTCCAATTTTAATACTTCCACGCACATATTCCAAAATCTGCACTCTTTCCCCACAAGCCATTATTACCTGTTAGTTAGCATTCCTCCGGCCCTTACACCTGTTTCAGCTCTGCAATAAGCTCCTGCAACACCTTCTTTGCATCCCCGAAAAGCATCGATGTCTTCGGCCTGAAAAACAGGTCGTTTTCTATACCCGCATATCCGGGTTTCATGCTTCGTTTGTTTACGATCACGTGCTCTGCTTTCTCTACCTCTAATATCGGCATACCATATATAGGGCTGGCCGGGTCGTCTTTCGCCGCAGGGTTTACCACATCGTTAGCGCCCAGTATCAGCACCACGTTGGTCGATCCCATCTGGTCGTTGGCGTCTTCCATTTCCAGCAGCTTTTCGTAGGGCACATCGGCCTCCGCCAGCAATACATTCATATGCCCCGGCATACGTCCCGCTACCGGGTGTATACCGTACACCACCTCTACTCCCTTCTCGTTAAGTACTTTTTCCAGCTCGTGGCAGGTATGTTGCGCCTGTGCCACCGCCAGGCCGTAGCCCGGTATTATCATTACCCTCTGCGCATAAGCCATAAGCACTGCAGAGTCATTGAGCGATATTTCTTTATAATTACCCTGCTCTTTACTGCCCGCCGCAGCGCCAGTCTTAGCCCCACCAAACGACCCTATCAGCACATTCTTCAGCGACCGGTTCATCGCCTTGCACATCAGTATGGTCAATATAGTGCCTGCAGAGCCTACCAATATACCGCCCGTAAGCATCACCGGGTTGTTATACAAAAAGCCGCCAAAAGCCGCCGCTACACCCGTAAACGAATTGAGCAGCGATATTACTACTGGCATATCTGCCCCGCCTATCGGCATTACGAACAGTATACCATATAAAGCCGCTAAAGCCAGTATAGCATAAAACAGCCCTGGCATATCTGGCACAATACCCGCCACCACCAGTATCACCAATGTTATCAGCCCCGCAAATATGATGAAGTTGATCACCTGCCCACCTGGTATGGTCCTGTCTTTTATGCTGCCGTTCAGTTTGCCCCAGGCTATTATACTGCCTGCAAACGACACCGTGCCTATCAGCATGCCCAGCACTATCACCAGCATGGTGCCGGTGTCTTTTACATCAGGCTTATTATATTCCACCAGCGATATCAGCATAGCGCACGCCCCACCCATACCGTTAAACAGGCTCACCATCTCCGGCATAGAGGTCATCTGCACTTTTTTTGCAGCAAGCGTACCTACCGTAGTGCCTATTATCAGCCCGCCAAATATCCATAAATAGTTGTGCAGCCGCACCGGCTGGCCTTCGCCACCTGTATATTCGTAAAGGAAAATGGTTGCAAATATGGCCAGGGTCATACCCCCCGCAGCTATCAGGTTGCCTTTTCTCGCCGTATCAGGGTGAGAGAGCATCTTAAGCCCCAGTATAAATGTGATCGACCCTATTAGATAACTCAGTTGCAGTATTACGTTTTCCATTGAGTATGCTTAATGCTTATAAAACCAGGTTAGGTGTATTATTTCTTCTTCTTTTTGCCAAACATCTCCAGCATGCGGTCGGTCACCACAAAGCCGCCCACCACATTCATCGTCCCCAGTATCACCGCCAGTAATCCCAGCACCAGCGCCAGGTAATCATCGGTATGGGCAGACCCCATCACTATGATGGCGCCTATCACCACCACGCCATGTATGGCGTTGGCGCCGCTCATCAGCGGTGTATGCAGCACTGAGGGCACCCGCGATATTACCTCTATCCCCAGGAAGATAGAAAGTATCACTATAGTCAGCAGCCGGTAAGTAGCGGGATTGGTAAAAAGATCTGTAAGGGCATTCATATGGTAAATGTTATTTGTTGAAGTATTTAAAAAATTAATTAACCACGGCCATCAGGGCATTCACCCGGTCATTCACTATTTTACCACCATGGGTGATGCAGGTTCCTTTTACTATATCATCTTCAAAGTTCAGGTTTAGCCCGCCTTCTTTGTCAATGATCAGTTTAGAGAAGTTGAGCACATTTTTGCTGTATAGCTTGCTGGCATCAGCTGGCGTAGTTGCTGCCAGTGCCGAATTACCTATAATGGTTACACCATTATGCATTACCGACTTATCGTTCTCCGTCAGGTCAGTATTGCCGCCGGTTACCGAAGCTATATCCACAATAAGCGACCCCGGCCGCATATCCTCTATCATAGCCTTAGTAATGAGTATCGGCGCCCGTTTACCCGGTATCTGCGCCGTAGTGATGATGATGTCCGACTTCCGGGCATGCTCATGTATCTTTTCCCTCTGCTTCCGCTGAAAGTCTTCACTCTGCTCTACCGCATAGCCACCAGCCTTAGAGGCATCGGCCGCGCCTTCCACCTCTACAAACTTAGCCCCAAGGCTCATTACTTCTTCCTTCACTGCCGGGCGTGTATCAAATACCTCCACCACAGCGCCCAACCTGCGGGCTGTAGCTATCGCCTGCAGGCCTGCTACACCAGCGCCAAGTATCAGCACCTTTGCCGGTGGTATGCTGCCCGCTGCCGTCATAAGCATAGGGAAATACCTGCCATAGCTGCTGGCAGCTAATAGTACTGCTTTATAACCCGCTATATTGGCCTGCGAGCTCAGCACGTCCATAGATTGTGCCCGCGTAGTTCGTGGTATCGTGTCCAGGCTGAAGATAGTATATCCCTTCTCCGCCCATTTCTGCATGTGGTGCGGCGAGAACAATGGCTGGTATACACCCATTATCACCATACCCGGCTTGGCATCGCCCACATTGCCGGGCTGTATGGTCAGTAATATATCTGCTGCTGTGCGTAATTGTTGTGCGTCTTTAATTTCAGCGCCGGCGTCTATATACAACTGGTCGCTGTAAAAAGAAGTAAGGCCTGCTCCCTGCTCCACCCATACTTTCACCTTCATTTTTACCAATGCCGCCACTACCTCCGGCACTAACGATACCCGCGTTTCCGGGGCATGTTCTTTCAATACACCTATGATCATATAATTTCCGGATAGTTTTAGAAAGCGTAAAATAGATATTTCTTTTAAGAAACTAAAATGTAAAAAACCAAAATCATAATAAAATATATGAAATAAAGCCGCATACTTCAGGTGAAATAAACACAGATTTGCTATTTGATTTTCAGTATTTCATTTTCAAAATAAAGAAAGTTCGAGTCAATTGGCAGCCTTGGTACCAATGTCCGGCGGGCAATGTCATAACTCAAGGAAGTCCGGAGGACTTCGATGTGAATAGCCCCCGGTGAAACCGGGGGAAACGGGCCCAAACCTAAGCACACTGCCCCAGCGGGGCTATCTGTTTGTAGCAATAGCAAATAATTTCTTTTCCTTTGCCCCAGAGGGGCTGTCCAATTCGCGAAAATTTGAAACGCGCTCCAATTTCGAAATTCGGTACCTTGCACCTTAGTATGGGCTCATATAGCATAGGAGAAGCGCTAAACCTGCTGCTCGAAAAATCGCACTGGAAACCAAAGGTAATAGAACTCCGCATGCGCGAAGAGTGGGAAGCCATTGTAGGCAAGACCATAGCCAAATACACCCGCAACATCAACATGTTCAACAAAAAGCTCACCATCTACACCGACGTAGCCCCCCTCAAACAAGAGCTACTTCTCGGCAAAGAGCAACTCGCCATCCGTATCAACGAGTATTTTAACGAAAAAGTAGTAGAGGAGATAATCATAAAGTAGGGACAACCCCTTGCGGTTGTCCTATACATGGCACACCCTCTATTACCAGGAACTCCCCGTAACACACAATAAAAAGACCTTGCATACAGATAAAAAATGAAGTAATTTTCGCACCCATGGATAAGGCATACGAGAAAAAATATCATTTACTGGAAGAGGACAACTGGTGGTTCAGGGCAAGGCGGCAGACTATCCTGTCCATGATCGGGAAATACCCTAAAAACACCCGCATTCTCGACATTGGTTGTTCAGGAGGTATACTATTGAAGATACTCAAACAAATAGGGTACTCAGACCTTACAGGTATCGATTTCAGCCCCGAAGCCATAGAGCAGTGCAAAAAAAACGGCCTCAGCAATGTAATGGTAATGGACGCCCATCACCTCGATTTTAAAGATGAGTCGTTCGACCTCATCATATCGTCCGATTGCCTGGAGCATTTAAAAGACGATGAGGTAGCATTAAGCTGCTGGTTCCGTGTGCTGCGCAAAGGTGGTGAAGCTATCATTTTTGTACCGGCGTTTATGTCTATGTGGAGTGAGCATGATGTCATCAACCATCATTTCAGAAGGTATCAGAAAAAAGAGCTTATTGAAAAATCAAAAAAGGCAGGTTTTTCAGTTGAGAAAGCCTCTTACTGGAACACCGCAACTTTTTTCCCCGCTTATCTATACCGGATCATCAGCAAGCAAAACACAGATAAAGCCCCCAAAGATGACCTGGGTGAGTTCAATCCACTCCTGAATAATCTGCTGAAAGGATGGATGAGCCTCGAAAATATATTTTTTAAAACAACCGGCTTACCCATCGGCCTTAGCGTAATGGTTGATCTCAAAAAGGAAAAATAGAGAAAACTGTCTGTGACATATCTATGCTTTTCTCGTAACTTTAAGCCCAGATGAAGTTCACCGCTTCCATATTATTTATCTACCTGGTCGGCCTGTTCCTGCAGCCATTACTACTTCCTCTGCCCAATAAAGAAAAAAAGGAAATGAGCTGCTGCGCAAAGAACAAAGCACACAAAAACTGCTCAAAAAATAAAGGCTGCTGCGACAATAACCAGTGCAACCCCTTTTATAGCCAGTGCCCGCTATGCGCAGCCAACGCCACCACAGTTAAAAAATACACACTACCCCCGTCCAGGCCGGAATTTTACACAAAGCAAAGTTTCCAGTTAATAAATACAAACCTCATCAGCCATTACCAGGCCGATATACTCCGCCCTCCGCAAAGCGTTTAATAATTTTACTCCGCTTGTCATGCTGACGCAGGAAGCATCTATGCGCAGCACAGGCTACAACCAATTTCCCAAATTATTAAACTTCAAAAAAAGCTCCAAATGAAAAAGATAATGTTTGCCGGCGCTACCGCCGTAGTATTTTCAATAGCCATGGGCGCAGCCAGCGCGTATGAATATAAGCACACTGCAATAGCAACTGCAAAGTCAGAAGCCTGCTGCAGCGAATGCACCTGCGGCGACGACTGCACCTGCCCCGACTGCGCAAACGGCTCCTGCGCCGATGGCTGCTGCCAAAACAGCAACTGCTGCGAGAAAAAGTAGTAGTAATTATGCCTAATGTCAAGGCCTTCCCGGTTTTCCGGGAAGCCTTTGTTATATCAGGCAGAAAGCTAACGACATTGGTGATACCTGTACAGTAGGGCTCGTGAAGGGGAAGCGTAACCTTCTATCACATCCCAAGCATAGCATCAAACTTACCATAAACCTCTTTGGTAAGTTCAGCTGATTTAGGGTTAGCCCAATCATGCATCCACTCAGATATAAGTGGCATCCAGGTAATAGGTACAACTCCTGCTTGTAACATTCTTTGCACTCCGTATTTATGTGCGTCAACTGAAGCATCGCCACCAGCATCTATTAGACCATAAACATCAAGGCCCTCAC
>JABDHF010000106.1:3554-6955 GCA_013285595.1 Bacteroidota bacterium | reverse complement strand
TTTATGGTACCATCCACACTTACGGTATAAGTCCCCGCTATCAGGGAGACGGTGTTATCTCCATACTTTTTTACGAATTTACCTTTTTTAGACCCACTATACGAGTGGCCTGCTCTTGCATCCTCGTTCCCGAAGTTATCATTCGTGCCGTTTTCGTATTGTATATGGGTTACTTCTCTTTTCAAGATGGTGTATTCCGGCCCGTCAGCATTGTCGTAGCGCTTGTAGATGATGGTCGTAGCGCCCACCGTTTTTACTTTGGAGTTGATTACCTCACCATCTTTTTTATATATCTTATCCTGCGCCTGAAGGGAAAATGACGTGACGGATAAAATTGCGAATAAGCAGAACTTTAACCTCATATATATTAGTTGGGTTTTAGATTTAACTGCACATATAATGCCAAACTTTAAGAATAACTGAATGTGCCGTGCGGGCTGTCTATCACCACCTCTTTCTTCGCTGCATTTTCCACGTAGCCGGATACTTGTGCATCTATGTTAAAGCCTTTTGCTATTGTTATTATTCCCAGTGCCGTTTCCGGGTCTGTAAATATTTCGAGCCGCTGGCCCATATTAAAGACCTGGTACATCTCCTTCCAGTCCGTGCCTGCCGATGCTTGTATCAGGTTAAATAACGGTGGAATTGGTAATAAATTGTTCTTGACCACTTTTAATGCTGCAGGCAGGTAGTGCAGGCACTTGCTTTGCCCGCCGCCGCTACAATGTATAATGCCATGAATACTATCAAAATGATCCCGTAATATCTTTTGAACCACCGGCGCATAGGTGCGTGTGGGCGACAGCAGTAATTTGCCCATATCCAGCGGCGTTTCGGTCGCATCGGTAAGGCTGTACTTGCCGTTATACACTACCTCATCTGGCAGGTTTGGATCTACACTCTCGGGATATTTAACGGCGTATTCCTTATTCAGCATTTCGTGGCGGGCGCTGGTAAGGCCATTGCTGCCCATGCCACTGTTATATGCATCTTCGTAAGTAGCCTGCCCATAGCTGGCAAGCGATACCACCACATCGCCGGCGCGCATCTTTTCGGTAGTCACCAACTTGCTGCGCTGCATACGGCAGGCCATAGTGCCGTCCACTATTACCGTGCGCACCAGGTCGCCAACATCGGCAGTTTCCCCGCCGAGGAGATGCACCTCAAGGCCGTATTCTGCTAGTTTATCAAAATATTCCTGTGTACCATTTATTATAGCCGCTATTACCTCGCCAGGTATCTTATGTTTATTTCTGCCTATGGTAGATGAGTAAGTAAAAGGCCCTGTAGCCCCCACACACAGCAGGTCGTCGATATTCATAACTATGCTGTCTATGGCTATACCTTTCCACACGCTTATATCGCCAGTCTCTTTCCAGTACATATAGGCAAGGATAGACTTGGTACCCGCACCGTCGGCATGCATTATGTTACAATAAGTATCATCATTGCCCAGGTAATCGGGATATACCTTACAAAAGGCATTTGGAAAAAAGTCCTTTATCCAGTTTGGCAACGGCTTTATGTACATCCTCTTTCTGCGCGGAAACACCCCTGAGATTATAACGGTTATTGTCAGACATTATTATTATTTATCCTGTTTAGTTACAGCGACAAAAGTAATACTTTGACCTTGGATTAATTATAGCATACCCATAATATGCGAACTAAGGAATTCAGCCAGCTATTATTGTACCAGGATGTGGAAGACCTGGCTTTGAGTGCCTGATCGTACAGTCAAGATATACAAGCCGGGATTAGCTTCCCCATTATTCAGTGTTATGCCTGTGTTTAGTTGCCCGGCGTTTACCGGTGCATTGTTACTATATATAATGCGGCCCAGCATGTCAGATACTTCCAGTTGTACCTCGCTGCTATTACCATTCCCGAACGAGCCTTTTACAGAGAACATTCCGTTGCTGGGGTTGGGGAATACATTAAGCACGTCCCCCGACAAACTATAAGCCGGAGTGCCCAGGGCATTTATACTAACAACAATATATACCCAGGTATAGCTGGATACTCTGCAGGCGCCGCCACCGGTTACGGTGCAGGTTATGGAGTCAGGGTATGGTGCAGCGAAGGTATTGCTGATATAGGTATCAGAAGTATCATCGGCTACGACCGTGCCGTTTACCACCCACTCAAATGTAAGATGTGAGCCGCCATTGGTTACCACAGCCCTTAGTGTATCACTCTCTCCGGGGGCTATCACGTAGCCCGGGCTTGGAATTATGGCTATATAAGGGGTAACCGGTGAATCAACGATCATGGAGACCGTAGTGCTGACAGCCGAATCTGCAAGCCGGCAGCGGTAATCGCTCATCATAGTGCAGTAAACGGTATCGCCCAGTACAGGTACAAATGTATAAGAACTGCCTGAGGCTACATTAACACCATCTTTATTCCAGGTATACGTAGGCGACGGGCCGCCATATAGCGGCGCCACGGTGAGTACCGCCGGGAATCCTTTACAAACTTCGAGGCTTGGCGTAGCCACAATAGCCACCACTGGAAAAGCATTCGGAAACACCGTCATAGTATCTGCACCGGTAACAGAGTCGGCGCTTGCACAGGCAACGTTGCTGGTCATGGTAACCTGTATTATATCGCCATTTACCGGGGCATAAGTATAGTTGATGCTATCTGTACCAACGTTCACACCATTTACCATCCACCGGAATCCCGGCGCGCTGCCCCCGGCTACCGGCACAGCGGCGAAGGTAGTTACTACCCCTGCGCATATAGTATCTCCTACACCATTCGTAATGCTCACTGAGTCCATTATCATTGGGTTTATAATAACAGTAGTACTGCCAGCCATGGCCACAGTACACCCGGTTGCTGCTATCGTTCCGGTTACGGTATAGATACCGGCCGCCGTCTGCCAGCCGAAATCGCTGGCCAGGCCCGTGCCAGCAAACGGCCCGGACGATGAACTGCCATTGAATAAAAGATAATTGACCCCTGGCTGGGAGCCGGCAAGCCCAATATGAACCCCCGAATCGTCGGCACAATAGCTGCCACCACCTGTAACTGCAAAAACGACCGGTAAAGGATTTACTGTAACCATAGCAGTAGCAAGGCCTGCGCTTGTAAAATAGGTAATGGTAGACGTACCTGGCACCACCCCATGCACTACACCTGAAGTGCCCACAGTGGCTACTGCGGTATTACTGGAAACCCATATGCCCCCGGTAGTAGCAACGGCCAAAGCAGTAGTGCCCGCCACGCACAAATGGGTAACCCCTGTTATCGGACTAATTGCAAATGATCTTAATGCCAAAAGAAGTCCAAATAACAAGAAACTAAAACATTTCATAAACATATTCCAATTCTAAAAACGATATAAAAGTATGAATAATCTACCAATAACTTTTCGGTTACATTTACAATTCTAA
>JABDHF010000106.1:0-3544 GCA_013285595.1 Bacteroidota bacterium | reverse complement strand
TCTAATAATTTCTAACGCCTGTCATTAACAATTTTTTAAAAAATACCGTCTGGTTGTTTGCATTTAACATAAGTAATGTTAGCTTTGCAAAAAAAATCACACAAAATGAAAAAAATCTTCGCATCAGTAGTTGCCCTTCTTGTTATGGGTTCTGTATTCGCTCAGGATTCTAAAATGGATTCTAAGAAAGAAAGCAAAAAGACTAAGACTGAAACTACAACAAATTCAAACGGTGACGCTAAAACCACCAAAAAGTCTGAAACTAAGACAGCTACTAAGGCTGATGGTCACAAAACTAAGTCTGCTAAAAAGACTGAAACTACAACTGAAACTAAAGCGAAATAATTATTTCAATTTAGCTCAAAATAATAAACCCCGGATTACCGGGGTTTATTTGAAGATCAGCAAAAAGGTTCCTCCTATTATAAACAAAGCGCCTACTCCCTCCTGCCACGTCAGCTTTTCGTGCAGGAAAATCACCGATATAACAATAGCCAGCGCCACACTTAGCTTATCTATCGGCGCCACTTTAGATACTTCACCCAAAGACAATGCCCTGAAGTAAAATAACCAAGACAGACCCGTAGCGCACCCTGACAAAATAAGAAACAGCCAGTTTTGCTTAGTGAGCGTAGGTATTTGGCTCGTAGCTCCTTTGGCAATAACTATTCCCCAGGCAATTACGATGATCACCGCTATACGTATAGCAGTAGCGAGATCGGAATCAACACCTTTAATGCCGATCTTGGCAAAGACCGCCACCAGGGCCGCAAAAAATGCCGATAAAAGCGCATATAGCCACCACATTTTTAGTTAATTAGTTGATCGGTTATCAGTCATTTTTAAATAAGAATTAAGGTGATCAATCCAGTTAACCATTCAACTATTTAACTAATCGACCAATTAACTAATCTCCCCTACCATGTCCTTCGGGTTCACCCACTCATCAAACTCCTCAGAGGTAACATAACCCAGGTCAAGTGCAGTTTGCTTCAGTGTCTTGCCTTGCTTATGTGCCGTTTGCGCTATCTCGGCAGCTTTATAATAGCCGATCTTGGTATTAAGGGCCGTTACCAGCATCAGCGAGTTATTCACATGCTCTTTGATATTGGCCTCTATCGGCTGCAGCCCTTCCGCACATTTGTCGTTAAACGATACGCAGCCATCACCTATCAGGCGGGCGCTATGCAGGAAGTTGTAGATCATTACCGGCTTAAATACATTCAGCTCGAAGTGGCCCATAGAGCCGCCTATGCTTATAGCCACATCGTTACCCATTACCTGCGCCGCTATCATGGTAAGGGCCTCGCATTGTGTAGGGTTTACCTTACCCGGCATTATAGATGACCCCGGTTCGTTATCAGGTATATGCAGCTCCCCAATACCAGCCCGGGGGCCAGAGCTGAGCATACGAATGTCGTTGGCAATCTTCATCAGGCTTACAGCCACTGTTTTCAGCGCGCCATGTGTTTCCACAATAGCATCATGCGCAGCAAGGCTTTCAAATTTATTCTCGGCTGTTACAAATGGCAGGCCGGTAAGCATAGCGATGTTCTCAGCTACCTTTTCTGAATATCCCTTAGGCGTATTAATGCCTGTACCCACGGCAGTACCGCCAAGCGCCAGCTCACTGAGATGTGCCAGTGTATTATTGATGGCGCGCAAGCCATGGTCCAGCTGCGATACATAGCCACTCAGTTCCTGTCCCAGGGTCAGCGGTGTAGCATCCATAAAGTGCGTGCGGCCTATCTTCACTACATGCATATATTCCTTCGACTTTGCAGCCAGTGTGTCCCTTAGCTTTTTTATGCCGGGGATGGTAATATCCGTAAGCATCTTGTATGCAGCAATGTGCATCGCCGTAGGAAAGGTATCGTTTGACGACTGCGATTTATTTACATCATCATTCGGATGAATGAATTTTTCTTTATCGGTAAGCTGGCCGCCATGCAGCACATGGGCACGATAAGCCACCACCTCGTTCACATTCATATTGCTCTGGGTACCGGAGCCTGTCTGCCAAACAACAAGCGGGAACTCATTATCCAGTTTTCTGTCCAGTATCTCATCGCACACCTTGCCTATAATGTCCGACTTTTCCTGTGCCAATACCCCCAGCTGGCAATTGGTAATTGCGGCCGCCTTTTTCAGGTAGGCAAATGCCTGTATGATCTCTTTGGGCATCCTGTTGATGTCCTGCGCTATTTTAAAGTTGTCGATAGATCGCTGTGTTTGGGCGCCATAGTATGCAGTAACGGGCACTTTTACTTCGCCCATGGTATCTTTTTCTGTGCGGAATTCCATGTGTTTTTGTAATTAGTTGGTTTAGGGTGTAAAGGTAAAAGGGGAATTTGAGAACGCGGCAATGATTTTTGGGTGATATTCATTACTTCTGAGGTGTGCATATTTTGTCATCTTTGCGAGTCGATGGGCGATGCCCATCGCTAACGTATGATGCCCTTTCAGGGCTATCCTTATAACTATCATCTCATTATAAATATTGCCGATATGCTAAATGGAATTGCTGTTGATTTAAATAAGTTCTGTTTTTACTTCTGGTTTATTTTGCTGGGGCTATTAACGGTTATTTTCTCAATCGTAACAAAAGCAGACTATGTATATCTTGGATTGTTACTGTGCTTATATGGCATGGTCGCCCACATCACAGGATATTATATTGACACCATGTTTTCTATCAAAATCGGAGAACCAATATCTGACAAAAACATACATAGAATATCATGGTTAGGACATACGATTAGGTTGATATTTATGCTAAGTCTTATAGCAGCTTTAGTTTTGCTTGCAAATAAAAAATATCATTTCTTTTGATAACAAAGCTATCTTGCTAGTACAAAACACAAGCCCCAACGGGGCGTAATATGCCAGCGGTGGGCATCGCCCATCGAACTCGCGAAAGTAAATAAAACATGTACAGCCCTGAAAGGGCGCAATACCTACACACCATGGGCCAGTCTCTAGTAAAAAATTATATCCACATCATATTCAGCACCAAAAATCGGGAACCACTTATCCATCCACCTTATGAAGATGAGATACACAGCTATCTTGGCGGTATCTGCAAAAAACTTGAATGTCCTCCTATTAAGATTGGTGGCTATACCGATCACATCCATATACTTTGTATGCTGTCAAAGAAAATCGCTTTAATGAAACTTATTGAAGAAATAAAATCGCACTCTTCAAAATGGATAAAAACAAAACATGATTCATTACAGTCATTTTACTGGCAGGATGGGTATGGTGCCTTCTCTGTAAATCCGTCACAAGTAGATAGTGTTATAGAGTACATAGCTAACCAGCATACCCATCACAGCACCAAAACATTTCAGGACGAATACCGGGCATTTTTAAAAAAGTACAATGTAGAGTATGATGAGCAATATGTTTGGGACTAACCAATTACTAATCATCTACCCTCCACATCCAAAAAATAAAACCCCGTATCCCACTCACTACCTTCAGGAGATTGGTAAGTTTTATGCACGATCTCACCAGTTGTTATGGATATCGGCGAGCTGAA
>JABDHF010000105.1 GCA_013285595.1 Bacteroidota bacterium | reverse complement strand
GACTATGCACCAATAGACGGCGATATGGTAACTGTAAATGTGCACAGCAATGGCATATGCGCTATACCAGACACAGCAAGCCAAACCAGGCAGCTTACTGTAAGCCCGCCGGAATTACCATCTGTGAACCTGGTGGCGGCGCCGGGAGACGTGGTATGCCAGGGAACATTGGTGACATTTACCGGTATACCTTTATTCAGCGGGTTTACACCTGTTTACAGGTGGCTGAAGAATGGTGTGACCGTGGGCGGAACAGGACTTACCTATAGCTATACACCTGCAGATAACGATATAATAGTACTGCTGATGAGCAGCAGCTTCCCGTGCCGGATAGCAGACACTGTATTCAGTAACCCGAATACAATGAGGGTAGACCTGCCATTGATACCGATAGTAACGATAGGGGCAAACCCGGGCGCTTATATAGCGCCGGGGCAGAGTGTGACGCTGACTGCAACGGTGATATATGGAGGCGCAAGGCCTTCTTACCAGTGGAGCCTGAATGGTGCGGCAGTAAGCGGGGCAACCAATACTACATTTACCAGCAACCATTTTGCGGACAACGATTCTGTAACGTGCGAAATAATGGGTGCGTGCGACCTGAAAGGCTTTAACTCTGTGCGTATACACCTTGTAAATACCGGTGTGCAGCAGGTAACGGCTACAGGCAGTGATGATGTGAAGCTTATACCTAACCCGAACAAGGGCACATTTACCCTGAAGGGAACGCTTGCCACAGCAGGTGATGAAGAAGTAACGATAGAGGTGACCAATATGCTGGGCCAGGTAATATATACCAGTAAGGTAACGACGCAGAAGGGCAGCATTAATGAGAAGGTGCAGCTTGACGGCTCTGTAGCGAACGGTATGTATTTATTGAACCTTCGCTCTGGCTCTCAGAATAATGTATTCCATTTTGTAATAGAGCAGTAGCAGTAAAATAGTTTGTGAGTAAAGGGCTGGCGCAAACCAGCCCTTTACTTTTGTTCGGCAGTTTTTAACTTATATTTGCCGGGCTACAGTTACCCGATCTTATGTACAGGCTCCTATGTTTTGCTTTGTTATTTTTTATTCCCTCTGCACTCTTCTCACAGGTCTTTCCGAAGGAGGGCGGTAAACTAAGTTACCGCATTATTGGTTTTTCATTTCCCGGCGGAAAGCCAGGCATATGTACGCTGAAAATAGCGCGGGGATATTATGAGCATGCAGACTCTTTTAACCGCAACGTCAGCCAGTCAGTAGTATGCAAAACAAACAAGGCGATTGCAGAGGTGCCTTCGTTTGGCAGCGCTTATACATGGTGTGTTGTTTATCCCGGTAAGCGTATGGACGCCGGAGCGCTTCACCACTTCAGCACGCTTATCAGCCAGAAGCTAGATACCGCAGTGTCGCGATTAAGAATTATTAATAAGGCGGAGCAATATAAAGATGCGTATGTATTTATAGACTGCATGCAGGCGCTGTATGATATGGATGGAAGCCCTGTATGGTTTTTGCCAGACAGCACGTATATGACCAACAAGATATCGAACGCAATAGACCTTAAACTATCTGTGAACAATGCGATCACCTACATCATTAATGATAAAATAAAAGAGATCAGCTATAACGGAGCTGTAAACTGGACAGGACATAATACGGGTGAGGTGGGCGGCGATACAACGGAACATTATCATCATGAATTTACCCGGCTTGGCAATGGCCACTATATGGTAATGGGTAATGAAGATGTAGCCTGGGAAGTGCCGGGGTACATACCGGATACAGTGGTGCAGACAGATATAACGCACGATAGCGATAATATATACAGGCAGAAACTGAAGTTTGGCACCCTGATAGAATATGATAGAGAGGGAAGGGTAGTGTGGGCGTGGAAGTCGTCGGCATACTTTAAAACATCGGACATTTATAAACGCAAAGCCGCTAACGGCAGATACCATGAGCCGGATGTGCATGAAAATTCATTTTATTTTGATGAACAGAAAAAGGTTATTTATGTGAGCTGCCGCAATACGAGCCAGGTGCTAAAAGTGAACTACCCGGAAGGTATAGTGCTGGCTGCATATGGCGATACGGCTACTGCCAGAGACAATGCGGGTAACCTACTTTTTTCGGGACAGCATAGTGTGAAGATCTCCAAAGAAGGGAATCTTTATCTCTTTAACAATAACATATTACCGGCTGGTATACCTACACTTATAATGATGCAGGAACCGGCAGATAATAATGGCGCCGGCTTAAAGAAAATATGGGAATATACCTGTACGCTTGACGGGCTTACAGAACGCGAACAGGAACACTACCATAAAAAACGCGAAGCAAGGCAACGGAGAGAAGGCAATGGACATATGCGCGTGGCTTTCACATCGGGAGGTAATGTAATGGAGCTTGCGGGTGGGGCAATATTCGCATCTATGAACGGGCCAAGCAGTAAGATATTTATTGTAACAAAAGACAATAATGTGGTGTGGAGCGCTATACCGGAACAGAAACAGGCTGCTGATACTGCATGGGGTGCGGCGCCCACGTACAGGGCCAGCATAATACCCGGCAGGAGCGCACTTGAGGAACTTATCAGAAACAGTGAAACGAAATAGCCAGGTTGCGACGGCGCTAGATGCCAGTTATTTTTTGTGCTACATTTGCTGATATTTGACCTATATGCCTTCCTGCAAAAAACTGTTGTTACTACTTTTATTTATCCCTTACCCTCTTATCTCGCAGGTTTTTCCGAAAGAAGACAGCAAGCTCAATTACCGGCTGATAGGTTTTTCTTTTCTGCAAATGAATGATGCGGGTAAGTGCACCATAGAAATTGCAAAGGGAAACTGCAAGACAGCAGATGTTTTTAAAAAGAACATCATCATATCAGCGGATAGCAAAAAAGGAAATGCAATAGCTGAAGTGCCGGCATTTGGCAGCGATTATACCTGGGCCGTGCTGTATGGCGGAAAGCTTTCTGCCAAGAATGAACTTCACCATTTCAGTACACTGATGAGCCCTAGGGTGGACACTACGCTGAAACGGCTGAGAGTAGCCAAAGAAGCAACGCAATATAAGGATGCATATGTTTTCCTGGACTGCCTGCGTGTGCTATATGATATGAAAGGCAACCCGGTATGGTTTCTTCCCGACAGCAATTTTGCGATCAGCGAAGGGGTGAATGTGAGAGACCTAAAGCTTTCGCCGAAAAGCACAATAACATTCCTGACAGACAATGAGGTGTATGAGACAAACTACGATGGCGGCATTTTGTGGAAGGGGCCAAATACCGGGGCAGTGAGTGGCCAGCCAACCGAGCTTTATCATCATGAATTTACGAGGCTTGCCAACGGGCACTATATGGCGCTGGGGGTAGAAAATCCATTGTGGAGCATACCTGCGACAAGTAATGCGGACAGTGCCGAAAATGAGAACGAGATCATAGCAGGTAAGGATGGTACTTTTTACCAGAAGATGACCTTTGGGACAGTGATAGAATATGATGAAACGGGTAAGGTGGTATGGTACTGGAAATCATCGGAATATTTCAGGAATACCGACCTGTATAAGCATGCATTGCTTAATGGCCAGTATGATATAAAGGATGTACATGAGAATTCATTTTATTTTGATGAGCAAGCTGATGTTATTTACGTCAGCTTCAGGAACATCAGCAGGATAGTAAAAATCAAATACCCGGAAGGAACAGAACTGGCGGCTTATGGAAATGGCTACCAGCAGGATATGGAAGGTAAAGGGAATGACCTTTTCTGCGGGCAGCATAGCGTGGGCAAAACAAGCGACGGCTACCTGTATCTGTTCAACAATAATGCACTTGTACAAGACGATTTCCCGAAGCTGCTTATAATGGCCGAACCAAAAGACAGCTCGCACGAACTAAAGAAAGTATGGGAATATACCTGCACACTTGATGGCATGAGTGAAAGGGAGCAAAAGAGCTACCATAATTATAAAGACAGAAGGCTGGGTGTGCTGGCAAAAAGAAAATCGAGGCTGGCTAAGATGCGACTGACATCGGGGGGGAGCGTTATAGAATTGCCTGATAAATCGTTGTTCTCCTCTATGAATGGCCCATTCAGTAAAACATTTATTGTGACTAGAGATAAAGAAATAATGTGGAGCGCTATTCCGGAACAAAGAGCATCGAGAGACAGCGCCTGGCGTGCTTTGCCTGACTATAAAGCAAGTATAATTGTAAATACGAGGGATATGGAGCAATTGATATGGAATCGTGAAACGAAGTGATTAGTATAGAATATTCGATCCGTAACAGTTTGTGAACTTTTAATAAAAAGCTAGTTATATTTTATTTTTATACATTGTAATTGTCTGGTAAGTATTATGCATACTTATGGTTAATATGTTTTTAATAATCGTTATTCGTTTATTAGTAGTATTTTAAAGATATTAAAATATTAATTGTAATTAACGATGAGCTGCAATATCTTCGCTTATCGCTTTATTGTTAAAAAAAGTATTACCTCTTTACGCAGAGGTTGTAGTTTTTATGAAAAAATGACATAATTTAGGGGTAATTTTAACAAATATATATTTTATTTAGTTTAATAGCTGATAATTTAGAAAAATATTACGTCGCCATTTTTTAAAAATATCGTATGAAAAAGCTCTATTTATTGTTACTGATCTCCTGCGCCTGCTTTGAAGCACTTGCACAAACAAGTACATTCAACTATAGTGCAGGTGCAGTGCAAACTTATACTGTGCCATCTGGAATTTATACAATAGGTGTAGACATGATAGGCGCAGCAGGTGGCAAGATCGCCGGGGGCGGCACGGGCGGACCAGGCGGACGGGTGCAGTGCAACCTGAGCGTAACGCCGGGCAATGTTTTGTACGTATACGTAGGCCAGAAAGGGGTTAACGGGAATGATAATTACGGATCTGCGCCAGCAGGGGGCACTAACTCCGGTGGCGGGGCAGACGGCGGCGCCGGCAGCTCATACGACGGCGGCGGCGCCGGAGGCGGATCAACCGATATACGCACCATACCTTATACAACAGGCCCGGGCGTATCGCTCAGCAGCCGTTTGGTTGTTGCCGGCGGTGGCGGCGGCGGCGGCTTTGATTGCAGTACGGACAATGGCGGCAATGGCGGCGGAACAACAGGTGGCCTGGGAACTGAATGCGGCTCTTATTTTTCCGCGGATGAAGGCGGCCCTGGTACGCAAACTGCAGGAGGCGCGGCCGGATTTTATTTTGGCTACTATGGAGGTTATGGCGGTACTGCGGGCGTATTTGGTAAAGGTGGAAGTGCATATAACAGCTATGAAGGCTGGGGCGGCGGTGGCGGCGGTGGCTGGTATGGCGCCGGCGGTGGCTTTGTAGGTGGCGCATGTGGCGGTTCGTCTTACACAGATCCGGTGCGCGCATCGGGAGTTACGCATACACCCGGACTGCCAGCAGCAATAGCTAATGGAAAAGTAATAATAACACCTCAGTGCAACCCCGTGGGCGCCATTTTGGGCAGCCACCCGATATGTAATGCCACTACAATGGTATTAACTAACCCTACTGGTTTGCAGCAGGGTACATGGAGCAGCGATAATACCTTAATTGCAGCAATAAATGCAACAACCGGAACTGTAACTGGTGTAGGAGCCGGTACCGCAAATATTACATTTAATGTGCCTAATGCATGTGCTGCACTTGCTACTACGGTTGTAACTATAAACCCGGTGCCAGCGGCTTACACCGGCACTCTAGTGGTTTGTACCGGTTTAATAACTTCGTTGTTTGAGACATCTCCGGGCGGGACCTGGACAAGCGCTAACCCTGCTATAGCCACAGTAGATGGTTTTGGTAATGTTACGGGAGTTTCTATAGGCGTTGATTCTATATACTATGCTTTGGGTGGCGGCTGTTATACGGCCAACACAGTGCTGGTTAATATTTCTCCGAACCCAATAGCCGGTAATACAGCTGTATGCCAAAATCAAACTACGGCATTGAGTAATTCCATAGGTGGTGGCACGTGGGTGAGCAGTGTGCTCAGCGTTGCCACTGTAGACATTTTTGGGAATGTAACCGGGATAAGCGTATCTACATCGGCTACTACTACCAATATCAGCTATACATTGCCTGATGGCTGTACTACTTTAAGAGTAGAGACGGTGAACCCGCTGCCTATTCCGTTTTTAGTATCGGGCTCTAATTTAACTTATTGTGCAGGAGCAACAAGCAATGCGACCATTTCATTAATAGGAGCGACGACACCGAGTGTCAGCTACCAACTATTTAATGGCCCGCTAACAGTAGGGCCGGCACTTCCGGGCACCGGCAGCGTTCTGACTTTTGGAATACAGTCAACACCGGGTATTTATACTGTGGTGGGGACGAATACGATAACGGGTTGTGTGAATAATATGACGCTTTCTGCTACGGTAGCTGTAAGGCCAACTCCAGCTTTGTTTACTGTAACCGGCGGTGGCAGTTTCTGCGACCAGGGTATAGGGGCGCCGGTGGGGTTAAGCGGATCAGTATCCGGCACGAGCTATAAGTTGTACCTTGATGGATCTCCATTAGTAGAAAACCTGCCAGGAACAGGGTCTTCCCTGAATTTTGGCTTGTTGACCACGCCGGGAGACTACACGGTAGTAGCCTCATCGGGCGGAACACCTAATTGCAGCGCAAATATGTTTGGCGATGCAGCGGTAGTGAGTAATCCACTTCCGGTGGCCTATAACATTACCGGTGGCGGTTCATATTGCGCCGGTAGCGGCGGCCTGCAGATAGGCCTTGATTTCTCTAATTCGGGTATATCATACCAATTATACGATGGCTTTACTCCTGTTGGGGTACCGGTATTAGGCACCGATGAACCTATATTCTTTGGCTTGCATACCACAGTTAGCCCTAATTACAATATTGTAGGAACAAATTTGGCAACAACGTGTGTCAATGCCATGACTGGCACTGCATCGATCAGCGTAGCTCCTGCTATTAATGTGTATTCGGTAACAGGCGGTGGTGCAGGTTGTGTAGGATCGAGCGTGGCTGTGGGCCTTGACGGGTCAGACATAGGCGTAGATTACCAGGTATATAAAGGCACCACAGCGGTTGGCAGTATGGCGACCGGGGTATCAGGGCCATTTGATATCGCATCATTTTCTGCTGCCGGCACTTATAAAGTAGTGGCGACAGATGAAACATATCATTGCGTAGCTAACATGGCAGGATCGGCAGTAATAACAGAGCGGCCGTTGCCTACAGTATTTAATATGCCGGTTGGTGGCGGATATTGCGCTGGTGGCGAGGGCTTACCCATAGTACTTGCCGGCTCGCAAAGCGGGGTAAACTATTCATTGTATCACAATACGGATCTTGTTGATTCTTTTGCAGGTACCGGCAGCGCGCTGAACCTGGGCACATACACTACCGAGGGTTCTTATACCGTAGTGGCAGACAACTCGGTAACTCATTGCACCAGTAATATGAGCGGAGTAACAGTAATAGCGGTTAATCCGTTGCCGGTTGCATATAATATTACAGGTGGTGGCAGCCATTGTGCCGGAGGCAGCGGTGTGGAGATAGGCTTAGACTTGTCTGCAATGGGTGTTAATTA
>JABDHF010000104.1 GCA_013285595.1 Bacteroidota bacterium | reverse complement strand
CCTTTGAATAGTCCTTCAGAAAATTCACATCCAGCCCCACACCCTCATACTCCATTTCTATCAGCACGGGTACTAATGGATTTTCCACCTCGTCAAATACCCTTTTCACCTGCTTGTCTGCCAGCATCGGGTCAAACACATGCTTTAGCTGCAGCGTCACATCAGCATCCTCCGCGGCGTATTCTTTTATCTGTTCATGTGGCACATCGCGCATGCTCTGCTGCCCCTTACCCTTTTTACCTATCAGCTTTTCTATCGATACCGGTTGGTAGTTCAGGTACTTCATGCTCAGCATATCCATGCTGCGCTTGCCATCAGGGTCTATTACATAATTGGCAAGCATGGTATCGTAAATGCTTCCCTTCAGCGCGAAGCCATACCACTTCAGCATCGTCATGTCATACTTTATGTTCTGCCCCACCCACAGTATATCCGGGTTTTCAAACAGCGGCCTGAAGCGGTCCAGTATCTTCACTACTTCATTCTTCTCTTCCGGCAGTATAACAAAGTAACCCGTTCCCTTTGCATAGCTAAAGCTCATGCCCACCAGGTCTGCAAGGTTTGCATCCACATCTGTGGTCTCCGTATCAAATGCTATTTCCCGTTGCGCACTTAGTAATTGCAGCAGATGCTCTATTTCTTCATCAGTCTTTACCAGCAGGTAGTCATGTTCTACTTTATCTATGGTATTAAAATCGGTAGGCACAACCTCCACCTCTTCCTTTTCTTCAGCAATTACCGGTGATGAGAAAAGATCAGGCACCGTATTTTTCTGCTTAATAGCATTGCCAAACAAGTCAGTAGAGATCGGTTTTTGATTACCCGTTGTAGATGGGTTTTGTCCGTTCCATATATCTTGTTCAGTACCGGTCGCTCCTAGCACCCGTTTGCTCAGCGCGCGGAATTCCAGCTCATTGAACACGTCCGTCAGCGCTTCTATATTGCGGTCTTTAATCCTGAAGTCTTCTTCATGAAAAGGTACCGGCACATTAGTAATTATCGTCGCCAGTTTTTTCGACATTATAGCCATATCCTTTCCATTGCGCACCTTCTCACCCATTGCTCCCTTTATATTGGCCGCATTGGCAAGAATGTTCTCTATCGTGTCATATTCAGCAAGCAGCTTGGCTGCAGTTTTTTCGCCTATGCCGGGTATACCAGGTATATTGTCCACGGCATCGCCCATCAGCCCCAGCATATCTATTACCTGGTCTACACGCTTTATACCCCACTTATTGCATACCTCGGTAACACCCATTATTTCCACTTCACCTTTTTGGTAAGATGGTTTGTAGATGTATACATTTTCGCGCACTATCTGCCCATAATCCTTATCCGGCGTTACCATATACACCGTATACCCGATGCCCGATGCCTCTATCGCCAGCGATCCTATTATATCATCTGCCTCATAGCCGTCCAGTTCCAGGCAAGGCAGGTTAAACCCCTTTATAATGCGCTTTATGTCGGGTATAGAAGCTGACAGGTCTTCCGGCGCTTCCTGCCTATTGGCTTTATAAGCTTCAAAATCTGTATGCCGCTCCGTAGGTGCTGACGTATCAAATACTACCGCAAGGTGTGTAGGCTTCTCTTTATTGATCAGGTCAAGCAATGTATTGGTAAACCCAAACTGGGCGTTGGTGTTTTTTCCTTTGCTGGTAATGCGTGGGTTGCGTATCAGCGCATAGTAGGCGCGGTATACAAGCGCCATTGCATCCAGCAGAAATAGTTTCTTTTCCGGCATATCGCTAAGGTATAGCGGTTACTGCAAAAATTCAAAAAGGCTTTCAGAACTTAATTTTATTCTATGTGCGGGCGGCACCCTAAAAGTTATACTCAACTGATAAATTATCTTTTATATCGTCCACAATAATGCCGTTTGTTGTTCTGTTGTTAATCGTCATAACGCTGTCATAAAGTATTATCTATTTACCTACATTTGTTTATCTAAATCCCCCATAGTGATGATTGTACCAGGAAAAACGCCAAAACAGGGTGCAAAATTCTTTGCGACAATTCTTATCGCAGCCCTTTGTAGTATAGCATCTGTAAGCCGCGCACAGCTATTACCCGAAATGGTAAAAGTAGATGGTGGCTCATATAACATGGGCGACCTGCTCAACCTGGGTGTCGACAATGAGCGGCCGGTACACAGGGTAAAAGTAAACGCTTTTTGTATGGCTGCCACTGAAACAACCGTACTGCAATGGAAAACCTACTGCGAGGCTACCGGCCACCCTATGCCAGGCCAAACGCTGGAAGGGGGATATCTTGATGACCATCCTATAGTAAATATCAGCTACGACGATATACAAAGCTATTGCGACTGGCTTAGCGAGAAAACAGGCAAAGTCTGCCGCCTGCCTACGGAAGCGGAATGGGAGTTTGCAGCACGTGGCGGCTTAAAAGGGAAAGGCTATAAATTTAGCGGTGGCCAAAGCATTGAAACCATAGCCTGGCAGGAAAGCAATTGTAAAAGCAGCCAGGAAGTAGCGGCCAAGAAGCCAAACGAGGTAGGCATCTACGATATGAGCGGCAATGCCTGTGAGTGGTGCGCCGACTGGTTTGCCCCCTACAGTTCAGAGGAAGAAGTAGATAACCCAAAAGGGCCGTCAAATGGCAAAACCCGCGTAGTGCGTGGCGGTGGCTGGTTTAGCAAGGCTAATAATTGCCGCAATACTACCCGCTCTTACAGCCTGCCAAACAATGCAAATTCCGGCATTGGTTTCCGCGTAGTATGTGCGGCTCAGTAGTTTTTATATGCCCTTTGCACTGAGCGTAAAGGCACCTCTTTTTTCATTAACTTTATGGCATGCCAAGCTCACACGTAAGGCCATCAGGAGACCTTTCTTCGCAGGAGCGCGATTACGAAAACACTATTCGCCCGCAGTCTATAGAAGAATTCTCGGGGCAGCCTAAGCTTATTGAAAACCTCCGCATCTTCATCAAGGCCGCCAATATGCGTGGTGAGGCGCTTGACCACATATTATTTCATGGCCCGCCCGGCCTTGGCAAAACAACCCTTTCCCGCATTGTAGCTAACGAATTGGGCGTATCTATTAAAGAAACCAGTGGTCCCGTAATAGAGAAACCCGCAGATCTTGCCGGCCTGCTCACCAGCCTTGAAACCCGCGATGTGCTGTTTATAGACGAGATACACCGCTTGAGTACAGTAGTAGAAGAATATCTCTACTCCGCAATGGAAGACTTCCGGATAGACATAATGATAGATAGCGGCCCATCAGCACGCTCTATACAGCTTACCCTTAATCCTTTTACCCTTGTAGGAGCAACTACCCGTAGCGGGCTGCTTACAGCCCCATTGCTGTCACGTTTTGGCATCAAGTCCAGGCTTGAATACTATACAGCAGACGTGCTGCAACACATAATTCAGCGCGCCGCTGGCGTGCTCAACGTGCGCATTACTTCAGATGCAGCAAGAGAGATAGCGGGCCGTAGCCGCGGCACGCCACGTATAGCCAATGGCCTGCTACGCCGTATGAGAGACTTTGCACAGGTGCTAGGCAATGGCGTAATAGATAGAGGCATTGTTGAGCACGGTCTCAAGGCGCTTAATGTAGACGAAAGCGGCCTTGACGACATGGACAATAAAATACTCACAACCCTGATAGACAAATTTAAAGGAGGCCCGGCCGGTATAAACAACATAGCCACCGCAGTAAGCGAAGAAGCAGGGACTATAGAAGAGGTATACGAGCCATTCCTGATACAGGAAGGCTACATTATGCGTACCCCACGTGGCCGGGAAGCTACAGAAAAAGCGTACAAACACCTGGGCCGTACAAAGGATAACGGCAACAATACACTATTTTAAAAGAGACAGAAAACCCAACCGCATAACAATCCCAAACGACCAATTTCCCAATTCCGGCAATTACTGCCTGTAGTGCCCGCGGTGGCGGTTAGGGCGGGGGCCGTAGCGGTGCTTGCCCCAGAAATTATGGCGCACACCTGTAGTGTGCGAAACGCCCCAATGCCGATGCGTTCTGCCACTTGGATGCCAGGAATGTGGAACACCGCCCACGGTATGCATTGCGCAGCTGCTGAGATCAATGAGCATGAGTAACAATGCTATTGACAAAATGATCGTCCTTACCATAACGTTCCCAAGATAGAAAAAATAATTATTTGCAAACTTATAAAGGGGTGAAAATGAGAAAAAATATACGGCGATCTGTTACATTAAAAATGCCGGCAATACTACCGGCATTCTTACAATGTATATAGTTATAACTATTATTCTTCCTCTGTCTTCTTTTTCTTAGCGGTTTTTTTGGCGGGCTTCTCTTCGCCATCAGCAGTGGGCTCGTCACCTTCTGCTTTCTTCTTTTTAGCCACTTTTTTAGGCTTTTCTTCGCCTTCAGCAGCCTCTGCATCACCTTCCGCTTCTTTCTTTTTAGCCGCTTTTTTAGCAGGTTTTTCCTCTTCTTTAGTTTCTTCTGCTTCAGTGCTGGCTGCATCCGGAGCGGCTGCTGTTTCTTCTGCTTCAGGAACTTCTGCTTCAAATTTCAGCAGGTCATTTGCTTTCAGCAGTTCATACCACTTCAGCATCTTTTTCATGTCGCTTACATACACGCGCTCCTCATCAAACTCTGGGAATATGCTTTTGAAATACCCCTTAATAAGAGTAGCGTCATTGCTTTTTCCATCTGCCAGTGGCACGGTTGCCTCATGCTCCTGCATTTTCTGAAATACATGCTGTAGGCGCACGTTATCACCTGTCGTATATACTTCAATGCTTTCCAGCGGGGTCACATTGTGCTGGCGTGCAGAGATAAATTTTGTCGACTTATCTGCAACGCTGCGCACTATGGCGCCATCGCTTTTTGTGGTTAATAACTGGTAAAGTCCGCTAAGGCCTGTAACTGCTACTATTTCTCTATATTCCATAATCAAAATTCTGAAGGGGGAGCAAAAATAAAGTTTTTAAGGTAAAATACCCGCAATTTTTTCATCGAAAATATATTCATATAAGAAAAGTGGGGGCAAAGTGTGCATTTTTAGCTGAGAAAACGGAAATAGGTTTACATATATTTGCCCCTATGATCCTCTCTGATTCCCGCATACTTGAAGAAATAGAAAAAGGTACTATTGTTATAGATCCTTACGACCGCAAAAACCTTGGCTCCAATTCCTACGATGTGCACCTGGGCACACACCTGGCACAATACGATGATGCGGAGCTAGATGCAAAAAAGCATAACAAAATACACCATTTCGATATACCAGAAGAAGGCTACGTACTGCAACCCGGCCAGCTATACCTCGGCGTAACGCTTGAATACACAGAAACACATGCGCACGTGCCCTTCCTCGAAGGCAAATCATCCACAGGCCGGTTAGGCATAGATATACACGCCACAGCAGGTAAGGGAGATGTAGGCTTTTGCAATGCCTGGACACTCGAAATATCGTGCGTAAAGCCGGTAAGAATATATGCAGGTATGCCCATTGGCCAGCTTATCTACTTCCCCTGCGAAGGCGAAGTGATCAACAACTACAGCAAAAAGCACAATGCCAAATACACTGGCAAGAACATAAGGCCTGTAGAAAGTATGATGTGGAAGAACGCCTTCTAAAACAGAGGTTTACTTGAAATTAAGAAGATCCTGCTTTCCTTCATAATTGATAGGAACCGAAAGAAAAGCCCCATGCCTGCCTGCTTTTATAGTGCCGGTTAGCTTCACGTTTACATTGCTGTTAAACAGCAATTGCAACGCATTGGGCAATACGTTTTTCATATCTACTGTAAGCAGCACAGGCAGGACAAAAGTATCCAGGCGGTTAATAGTATACTTACCATCTACCGTCATTTTACCAACGCGGGTATCATTGATAAAGACATCCACATCCGCTTTCTTCAGTTTCAGGCTGTAACTGTTAGGGTTGTACATACGTATATCGATAGACATATTTGTACCGGCCAGCCCTACTTTTTGAAGTTTAAAATTCTCTATACCCTGGTACACAAGGTCTTTAGGTTGCCTGCAGGCAGAAATGATCAAGATGAATAATGCGATATAGCTTACTTTTTTCATTATAAACGCGTTAATAAACTTTGTGAAATTCACGAGAGCAACGTATTGCAAGTAAAGCAGAAATTTTATCATTTGCGGCAACTTTCTTAAATTTGAGTAAACACTTTTGGCAATGACTTTATTACAAAGGAAACAAGAACTGATTCAGCAAATAAACAATGTCAAAGACGAAGATGTTCTGATAATGCTTGAAGAAGAACTGACCTACCGCCTGCAAAATAAAACAGACATTACTGATGATTTGACACCAGATGAGCAGCGCGAACTGGAAAAGTTGGCTAATGATGAATCTGATCAGGATACCGTTTCTTTAACTGAATTCAGGAATGCTACCGGGAAATGGCGTACAAAATAGTCTTCAATAAAAAATTTCTTATCAGTCTAACAGGCCTTCTTTCATACCTGGAAGCTGAGTGGGGTAAAAAAAGTTGCAGATGACTTTCTTAACAAGGTTGATGCTAGGATAAACACTTTGCAAAATCACCCATTTATTGGGGCATTAACGAAATACAAAAACTTAAGGGGAATTCATATAACCAGGCACAATCGCATGTATTACAGAGTGGCAAATAGTAAGGTTACCATTCTTAATTTATATGACACCAGAAGGAAGACTTATTCCTAAAAATGTGTCATTAATTTTCGAAGCTGAATTATTTCCCTTTCCTCGCTACAGCTTTCTCAGCCGCAGCCACAATATGCTCCTTAGTAAGGCCGTACTTATCCAGCAACTGTTTAGGAGTGCCGCTTTCGCCAAAAGTATCCATTACCGCCACGTATTCATGCGGCGCAGGGCACTCGCGCGATGCTACATTGGCTATACTATCGCCAAGTCCGCCATTTATCTGGTGTTCCTCGGCAGTAACAATGCAACCAGTCTTACGGACAGATTTTATCACAGCAGCTTCATCAAGCGGCTTTATAGTGTGGATGTTAATTAAATCAACAGAAATGCCTTTTTCAGCCAGTATTTTCGCAGCCTCCACAGCCAGCCATACCATATGGCCACATGCGAATATACTCACATCTGTGCCTTCAGCCAGAACCTGTGCCTTGCCTATTTCAAACTTTTGATCTTCCGCAGTAAAGTTCGCCCACTTCGGCCTGCCGAAACGCAGGTACACTGGTCCCTGGTAGTCCGCTATAGCGAGTGTCGCAGCTTTCGTTTGGTTAAAATCACACGGTACAATTACGGTCATCCCCGGCAGCATCTTCATCATCCCTATATCTTCCAGCACCTGGTGTGTAGCGCCATCTTCGCCCAGTGTTAGCCCCGCATGCGATGCGCATATCTTCACATTCTTACCACTATACGCTACACTCTGGCGTATCTGGTCATACACGCGCGAGGTAGAAAAGTTAGCAAACGTAGTAGTATAAGGTATCTTGCCACCTATGGTCAGGCCGGCAGCCACGCCTATCATATTCGCCTCAGCTATACCGCACTGCACATAACGGTCCGGAAACTCCTTTATAAAGGCATTCAGCTTTAAAGAACCGGCAAGGTCTGCGGTCAGCGCCACCACATCAGGGTTGCGGCGGCCAGCCTCCAAAATACCCTCACCAAAACCACCACGGGTTTCTTTCTCGTTTAATATTACAATATCGTTTAGCATGAAGTAGAAATGAAGCGCAAATGTACTTTAAAACTCAAAACTCTAAAGCCAAAAAAATAAAGGAAACTTTTTGGTTTTCCCCTTTCCCTTTCAACTTAAAACCTCACTTCGTAAGCACATATCCCCAATCCTTCAGCCACACGATCACCTTCTCCCTGTAATCCCCCTGTATTATGATGTAGCCATCCTTTACACTACCGCCAGCACCGCATTTGGTCTTTAACTGTTTTCCCAGTATTTCAATATCCTCATTTGTACCGTTAAAGCCATCTACCAGTGTCACTACCTTACCAGCGCGCTGCTTTTTATCCAGCGTTACCCGTAGTTTTTGTTTCTCTTTAGGCAGCGTTTCCCTGCTCTCCTCTTCCGGGAAATCATTAAAAAAATCCTTGTTGGTAGAGTAAGCAAGCCCATCAGGGCGGGGA
>JABDHF010000103.1 GCA_013285595.1 Bacteroidota bacterium | reverse complement strand
AACGCTACCGTTGCCTGTATTTGAATAGTGCTACGATGGTTTCGGGTATACGTTCTTATCTTGCAGTTATGGATGTGGATGTTGCTAGCGAGATTGCAAAAGCCCGTCTGGTGTTGTCCTCCGAACCTACATCTTCCGATGCAGGGTTCGATATTGATAGGATGTTATTTAGTCTCGAAGATGCCCTTGATCAGGCACTGAATTCTCGGGTACAGGTGTATTTGCGGCTCAGCTACCCCGAAAGGGAACGCAGGTATGATGGATAGATACGTTGTCCCTTATTTTTGACTTGAAGCCAGCAGAAATAATAACACTGCTGCAGGAACTGGAAGCGTACGGCATAATGTTTCTACGAATTATCTTAACAACGTCACATCTCCTTTATAAAATATATTACTGCTTCCCGGCCTGGCTACAATAATGTCGTAATAATATACGCCGAAATCCTGCGGAACGCCATTGAACGTACCATCCCAGCCGTGCCTGTAATCGTTGGAATAAAAAACCTGCTGGCCCCACCTGTTATACACTCGGAAATCAACCAACTGCTGAAATTTAATGCAAGCAGGCCTGAATACATCGTTCAGGCCATCGCCATTAGGGGTAAATGCTTTGGGTATACATTCACTCATAGCATCGTCTACAGAGATAACAACAGACGCACTGTCTATACATCCCTGTTGGTCGTAACCGTAGACCGTGTAGATAGTAGTTCTTAAAGGCGTGGCTACAGGGTTATTGATATTAGGGTTTTGCAGGCTGCCATCATCAGGCTTCCACATGTAGATCACTTCACTGTCGGCATTAAGCTGCACACTGCTTCCATAGGCTATAGTCTGGTCGGCGGTAACATTAGATAACAATGTATGGCCCGATGAAATTGCAGCAATATTCACCGTATCTGCTGCGGAGCAGCCACTGGCATTGGTCACACTTAGCCAATAGATGCCCGGCTGTGTTATGCCTAAAGAATTATCTGTACTGCCTGTGCTCCACAAATAACTGGAACCCTCGGGCTGTGTAGCCGCTGTAAGCATAATGCTGTTGCACGATCCTGAATCACTTTGGATGGACACCGTAGGTATGGCGTTCACAATAACGTTAAAGGTATCAATGGCAGTATTACATCCGGAATGAGCTACAACAAAAAGTAATTTTGAAGTACTGACAGCTATGAAAGAATCTGTACTTCCAGTATTCCACAAGTAAGATGAGTAGTCGGCAGGGGCGCTGATAGTAACAGCCGCGCCGGTTTGGCAAAAACTTGTATCCATTTCTTTATACACAGTGTCTTCAATTCCTATACTTACATGAAAAGTATCTGCAAGCATGGCGCTGCCGCAAACTGTGTTAGTGCAAATAACCCAATAAGTGCCTGTATCAGAGATCGTAAGTACCGGCAGCGTACTTGCATTATTCCACAGGTATGATGAATAATCGGCAGGCGGAGTTAATGTAATGGAAGAGCTGCATAATACAGTGTCCTGGTGAATATAAGTGGAGTCTGGGCCGGCGGCGCCAAACTTCGCTGTGAACATGTAATAACCCCCGGGTGTACGGATCGTGTCGTTTCCTAAAATAAGGGAATCGTCATACATCCCGCAGGTATAAACGTTACCCATATTATCGCCTGCCAGGTCGGTCGGGCTTGGAGAGCCTCCTGAATAGCGGATCTCCCCGGCATAATTGACTAGGCTGCCTGATGTACTGTTATAGCCTGCAAACACCAGGTTATATACACCGGTAATTGAAGCCGGCGTCAGGGGTATTATATGCCCGTCAACATTTGCGGTATCAGCAAAACTGGTACATACCCATACATTATTGCAACTTACTGCAACCGCGAATCCAAACACATCGTGTATGGGGGAACTAATGGTTTTCCACCAGCTAACAGTATTTGCAGGTGCTATTTTCACCAGGAACTGGGCTTCGTAGCCTCCTATCGAAAAATAATTGGGAGGATAAACACGGGTAAGTATGGATGAACCCATGAAGATCGTAGTGTCACCAAATGAGCCTGTCATATAAATGTTGTCGACGGCATCATGTGCGAGGCTTATGCCATAAGCGCCCCATTTGCCACCTGCCGACATGCCCCACAAAGAGGTCCCCGTATTGTTGAAGCGGGCAATGAATGCATAATTCATCTGCAGTGGAAAACCTCCGTAAGGATTTGTGAGCGTAGAACCGGCAACCGCAATAGATGGAGAAAAAAAGGTTCCGGTAATATAAACGTCGCCTGACGCCGGAACGGTAATACCCATCGCCCAATCATCGAGTGTTCCCCCTATTGATTTTGCCCATATGGCGGTACCGGAGGGACTATATTTTGCAACAAAAATATCTTCAGTAGTCCCGGTTGCATCGGTGTTAGTCAAGGTTGTCGTGCCTATAGTCATACTTGCCCGCTGAAAAGAAGAGGTAATGTAGATATTGCCCGAAGCATCGGTGGTTACTGCTCTCGCACCTGAAGGGAGCACACCCGGAGAAATTGGAAAAGAGCCCGCATGACAATTCCCATCTGCCACAGCCCAAAGAAGCGTTCCTGAAGGATCGTATTTCGCAATGTAATATTTTGCATTTTCATTGTTTGCCGACAAAGATGTTGTTCCGTATGCATTAGTAAGGGTAATTCCGCCAATTGTTATAGAGGGAGACAGGAAACTTCCAAAAACGATAAGGTTTCCATCCGGGTCACTAGTGACACTTATCAAATTCGCATAACCGTTTTGCGTCTTATCTGCCCACAATGGAGTACCCGTGCTGCTGTATTTTACCCAAAAGGCCTGGCGGCTAAACGCGATGAATGTAGCCAAGGGCAGAGTGATGGAGCCAAATGAAATTGGTCCTGTTTGCCACGAATCTCCACCCGCGAATACGTTGCCGGAATTATCAACCGCCACGGAATGCCCATCGGCCAGCGTACCGGTACTATGCTCTGTCCACAGCCAGGGTAAAGTCTGCGCTCCTGCACCACCAGTGAATAGCAGCAAAATAAAAATAATATGTATAACATTCTTTGTCACCATATAAAAGTAGTATGTAGACGCTTATTTATCTTCACTTGTTAGTGTCAGGCGGCCATGTTCTTTGTGAGCGGTAGTAAATTGTTTGTGAACGGTAAAAACGGTCGGCCAGCGGTGGTCATGGAGTATTGGCATTTTACTTAGCGCCATGCTTTTTTACCAGGCATGGCGCTAAATAAATTGAAACAATGAATTCTCTAATGCCGTATTTCTATTTTATTGTTATAACTCAGCGATGAAGTTGTGATCCTTACCAGGTACATGCCATTTGTCAGGGTCGATAGGTTCAGCGTATGAACACCGCTGCCCTCGCTGAGATCAATTGCTGACTTATAAACTTCGCGCCCGGTAATATCAACAACAGATATACTACCCTGTTCAGTTCCGTTTACCAGCCATTTCATTATCACATTTCCCCTGCTTAGCGTAGGAAAAATGGTTATGGAAGACGAAGCATTGCCAAGCCCAGGCGTAAGCACATGAGTGGTCACATAGATGACTTTGGTAACCGTATCTATGCCGCCGCACGCCGAAACAGTATAGGTGATAGTAGCTGTGCCTGAAGCAACACCCGTTACAACACCTGTGGCCGCATTTACGGTTGCCACCAGGGAGTTGCCGCTGCTCCACGTGCCGCCGGTTACAGAACCGGTGAGTCCCGTAGTACTGCCGGCCAATACACTCGTGCTTCCTGAAACAGCTGGCGACGCACCAGGGGTAACAACAAGGTCAAGTATTGCTGTGTCTGCTCCGCATGCGGGGTTAGCTGCGTACCTTATAACAGCAGTGCCAGGCGCCAAACCGGTAACATGCCCCGATATGCCAACAGTAGCTATTGCCGGGTTGCTTATCATCCATACACCACCGCTGGTGCTATCCGTAAGCGTGATGGCAGACCCAACGCATATGGTGGAATCACCGATGATCTTACCTACAGGCGCCCCTACCGTTACCGTAGTCGACGACATACAGCCGGTAACGAAGCCCGAAGGCAAAATGTAGAAAATAGTGGCGGTACCTAAGGCTAGACCGCCGACCTCACCGGTAGCAGACACAGTGGCTACACCCGTATTGCTGGAGCTCCATACACCGCCCGACGATGCATCTGCCAGCGGCCGGGTAGCATACTGGCAAATAACGGTATTGCCCGTAATAGGCAGCGACATAGGGTTAACGGTATATGTTGCCGTAACGAATGTGCCCAGCGAGGCGTAAGTAATAGTTGCCGTGCCGCCTGAAACGCCCGTGACCACGCCGGAGCCTGATATAGCAGCTACAGCAGTGTTACTGCTAGACCAGGTGAATGTAGTGCCGCCGCTATCTATCAGCGTAGTAGAACTACCCGCGCAGGTAGTTAATGTGCCCCAGATAGGCGGCAAAGTAGGTGGCAATGCATGTGAAGCTAAAGACAGGAATAGGCTGACTAATAAAATAGGAAAGCTACGTTTCATTTTTTTTTGTTTTTGAGGGTGAGGAATGATCATTGTTAGCGTAGACGTGATGATGGGCACCCTCGTTAGCCCGTTTTGTCCGATAATTTGTGAGCGGTAGTAAATTGTTTTTGAGCGGTAATATGTGCCTGGCGATGTTCAAAATGAACGGCGATCCGGCATGAGGAAAAACCCTGTAGGCACTGGCAATGAAACGGGATCAGAAAATTAACGGCGGCTGCCGCTCACAAACAATTTACTACCGTTCACAGCGTTTATCATCAAAAAGAAGAGAACCATTTAGTATCTTTCTTACTTTATGGCCACTGCACCCAAAATAGCGCCGCTGAATGTAATAATAGTTGACGATGAAATAGACGCCTGCAAAAACCTGCAAAAGATACTGGTTGAATATGTAGACCCGGGCATAAACATACAGGGCATTGCCAATAGCACCGCGGAGGCTGAAAAACTAATAAAAGAACATCAGCCCGATGTTGTATTTCTCGATATTGAAATGCCTAATGAGAATGCCTTCGAGTTTCTCGATCGCATTGCCACCATAACCTTCGAGGTAATATTTGTTACCGCTTACGATGAATACGCTATACGGGCCTTTAAGCTCAATGCCGTAGACTATATACTGAAACCCATAAGTATAGACGAGGTAGCCGGTGCCCTGAAGAAAGCACAAGACCGCCGAGGGTACAAAAAAATAATGGATGGGAACAATATGTATGCCCGCCTGCTCGGCGATATAAAGGGCCTCAACAAGCTCGACAAGATAAGGCTGAAAGACAATGTAGGGTTTGAGATCGTTGACTTTAAAGATATTTTTTATGTAGAGGCAAAGGGCAGCTACTCTAACGTTTATTTCCTGAAAGAAGATGGCTCTGAGAAATACCTTATCACCAGCCATTCGCTGAATGACTATGAAGACCTGCTGCCTATGAATATCTTTTGCAGGATACACAGGTCGTATCTTGTCAATTGCATACACGTAAAAAAAGTGGTGGCCGACGATAATTCTTTTGTGATAATGAAGGGCAAAAAAAAGCTACCCGTAAGCAGGCGGCGCATCACAGAGCTTATGGAATATTTCAAAGACAAACAGTAATGCTAAAGAGCCCTGCAATAATAATTCTCTTCCTCTATCTCTTTGCAGCCCAGGCAACGGCTCTTTGCAAAAATTTCCCGTTGCAGCATTTTACCACTGAGAATGGCCTGCCAAGTAATACAGTATACTGTGTATACCGCGATAGCAAAGGCTTTTTATGGCTGGGTACAGATAAAGGCGCCGTGCGCTACAACGGTATAGAATTTGAGACGTTTACAACCAGCGACGGACTGCCAGGTAACGAGATCTTTTTCTTTCTCGAAGATCATGAAGGCCGCATCTGGATGAGCAACTACGATGGGGAATTATGCTTTTATAAAGATGGCATTTTCCATACCCGGGCAAATACTTCATTTCTAAAAAAAGCAGCTCATTATTCTTTGATCAACTGGATGGCACTGGAGAAAGATAGCTCTGTTACCATATCATTCAGGGATTGGCAGGCTTTTGTAAACATTAAAGGCGACAACTGTAGCTCGTATCCTATAAAAAAGAAAGGCTTCCCCGGCAATAGCGAGATACTGGCGCTTAATAAAATATCAGGGAACAAGTACCGCATAACAAGCGCAGACCAAACCGTGATCATTGATACAGCCGGTAATTGCCTGCCTAATACACTATACGCCAATCATGATCATTTAAGTATTGGTTACAACCAGGATGTGTGGTGCTTTTATTCGGGCAATGGGATCTATTCAGATGACCATGCGCTGCAAATGAAATTTGAAAAGCCGCTATCTTCATTATACATTTTCGATGTTTACAATGATAAAAAAAACTGGTTTACCTGCACCAGCAATGGCTTGTTTATAAACAATGATATACAGATACTAACAGGCAAAAAAATATCAGCTATAACACAAGATATTGAAGGCAACTACTGGGTAAGTTCGTTCGACAATGGCATTTATTGCTTTGGGAAAGACTATGCACGCGTAGACCAGTATAACGATGTGTATAGCGGAGACCTGAAAGCAGCAGCGCCCCTGGATAATTCTATTTTTTTCACTGCGGCAAACAGTAATTTCTGCCGGTTTGAAAATGGAAGAATAGATACGATTTTTGATTATTTCGGGCGCTTTGGATATTACTACAAAAACAAGAACGACTGGGATCACTATTTAAATGAAAACCCACTGGGACACGGTATAGATAGAACCGGCAAGTACTACAACATAGAGAGTAATTTCAGCTTCCTTATTGATAGCATCAATACGGCCCGCCCTGCAGTGAAGTTTTTGAAAAAGGATAGCTCATACAACTATAGCAGCATCAGGGGCATATACTGCGGCAAGCAAATTATTTATCTGCTAAGTGAACACTCCTTTTCCTTTATTAATAAGCAGGATATTGAGGATGGCAGGCCGATGGTGATAAAAAAGATAGGTGACAATGTCCCCGGAATGCACCTGTTTTTTGGTAATGCTATGGCGCCCGATGGTTCGTTATGGTATTCCGCAGCCGATGGGGTACATAAAATTGCAGATACCACCAGCACACTCCAGGGCCAGTTGGGGAATGCCACCTATAGATCTATGCAAATAATGGGCCGCACAATGGCAGGCATAACCACCAGGAACCAGCTAGTCGTGTACCATAGTTTTGAAAGCAACAGCGTTAATACTGATACCGTAGCCAACGCGGGTATAGTTTGGGGTAAGCTATATAAGCTAAACGACTCTACCCTGCTTATAAGCACCAACAGTTTTTATAGATTATTGTCGCTACATGCCAGTAATAGCCCACATGCATATACCATACGGGTAATTGAAAACTATTTTTTACCGGTAGCCGCAGAGCATATTTGCCATGACGATTCATTTTGCTATTTTTTCAAATTGGGAGTTATTACGCGCGTGCCGGTAAATGAGCTCTATATAAAACCTCTCAACCCACAGATCATCTTTAAAACAATAAAAACAAGAAGCAACAGTTACCCTATACAGCCGGGCATGGAGATCAGTTATGCCGAAGCTAAAAACCTGAGCATACTTTTTACGCCCTTGTCTTTTGGCAGTAAGTATGTCATTTGCGAGTACTCTATGTCTAAAGATGAAACAGACTACTGGCGGCAGGTAACCAATAATGAGATCAATTTATTCGATCCTCCATTTGGTAGCTATACTGTAAAAGTAAAGGCAAGAACATTGTCGGGCTCCTTTAGCGAACCTTATGAGTTACACTTCACTATATTAAAACCGTTTTGGGCCACATGGTGGTTCATTGCCCTTTGCCTCTTACTGTGTGTAAGCGTGGCCATCGTTTCGCTTAGGTTCATTGTACACCGCAATACAAGAAAAAGAGTACTGGCACATCAGAATGAAATAAAGTTCCTGCGCTCTGAGTACAAAGCGCTGAATGCATTGATGAACCCTCACTTCATTTTTAATACGCTGAACAATGTGCAGTGGCTGGTAAACAACGATGATAAGATCACCGCAAACCGCTACCTGCGTGTGTTTGCAGACCTTGTGAGGCAGAATATGAGTAACATATCTAAAGAGCTGATACCGCTCAACAATGAACTGGAGCTGGTAAGCAACTACCTGAAACTTGAAAAGCTGCGCTTTAAAGATGCACTGAACTACGAGATAAATATCGACAAAGAGTCTGACCTGTACAACATGGAGATACCACCTTTGCTGATACAGCCCCTTGTTGAAAATGCTATAAAACACGGCTTGCTTCCCGGCGTC
>JABDHF010000102.1 GCA_013285595.1 Bacteroidota bacterium | reverse complement strand
GACCTTGTGAAGGATGGCTCGGTAACGTATAAAGACCGGATGCCTGATAAGGCTATTCCCGGCATTACGTTTTACGAGGGCGTGAATATAGCTGCTGACAGCCTGAAAAGAGCTGGATTCAATATTGATATTTATGTGCATGATGTGGCATCGGCTTCAGAGACGCCTGAGATGCTGATAAGGAAGCGCAGCCTTGACTCTGCGGATCTTATTATTGCGGCCATACAGGCTCATGAAATTCCTTTACTTGCCGACTATGCTAAAAGACGGCATGTTAACTTTATCTCGGTACTTTCTGCTTCTGATGCCGGGGTTAGGGATAATGAATACTTTACGCTTATACAGCCTTCTTTGAAAACCCATTGCGAATGGATAGATAGCGATGTTGTGCGGAAATTCCCCGGGCTGAAGCCTATATTATTTTACAGGACTTCTGTGCAGGGAGATAGCGTTGCATATGAGTATATGGTAAATGATTCGCCTGCAAAAGCACATTTCAAGCCATTGCTTTGCAATACGCTGCCGCGTAAGAGCGATATGGTTTTTGAGTTTGATACGGGACGGCCAAATATAATAGTGATGCCGATACTGGATTTTGTGTATGCCGACAGCTTGCTCAAGGAATTGGCGCATGATTTTCCGAGCACACATTTCGAGGTATATGGCATGCCGTCGTGGAACAGCATTGGCAGCCTTAAGAACGCGACGTCGTTTCCGAATATTACCGTTAACGTAACCACGCCGTTTAACATAAACACGACAGAAGGGGTGGCAAAATATGTGACGCAGACCTTTAAGCAGGACTACGGCGGCAAGATCACAGAAATGGCCTATCGTGGTTATGAAACTATGTATTGGTATGCTAATTTGCTAAAAGAGTATGGCACCATATTTAATGCTAAGTATGCGGATAATACAGCAGCGCCATTTACCAAATTTGAGATAAAGACAAAGTGGGAAAAAAGCGGAGAGCATGTGCTGTTTAATGAGAACGTGCATATACTGCTTACTAAGTATGAAGGGGGTAATGCTAAGGTAATGGAGTAGGATATTTAATTGCCAGGTATTTAAAACAGGCATATGGATTATTGGGTGCGAACCTACGGCTCGCATGTGTAGGGGTATCTTGATCGGGCTAGAAAGCGTTTGCTCCAAACGGAGCAATGACCTATAACATACCTAATGAGAAGGTCTAATCTGTATGAGCGCCGGCAAGGCTATTTCCCCGAAGATGTTTTTGCCTGAGCCTGTAAATAATAAATAACAGTACAAATGTAAATGCTGTGATGGCAAGCAATACGATGATGGGGTTTAAACCTATCAGGAGGTAAGCCATTGCTATGATCAGCACATTAATACCTACTAGTATAAAAGCAGCTCGCGAGTGTGTGAAACCAGCATCGAGCAGGTAGTAGTGAAGATGAGTGCGGTCGGCTTTTAGTGGCGATATGCCTTTGGAGCCACGGATGATAAATACCCGAAGCGCATCGAAGATGGGCAGGTACAGCATGGCTATTACCATCATTAATGCTTTTTGAGGTGTGACGATAGGTGTGTTTAAAATAAAGGCATGTTCCTGCGCAAAGAACTGTATGAGCAATAAGGAGAAGATAACGATATTGAACCCCAGGAACATGGATCCTGTATCACCCATGTAGATCTTTGCCGGAGAGAAATTATAAAACAACAGGCCCGCAGTAGCACCTAACAGTGCAAAGCATATGCCTGCCGCTGCAAAGTGCTCCGTTATCATAAATACAGTCCCTATTATGCCCAAGTACAGGATAGCCAGCATACATGCCAGCCCATCTATACCATCTATAAAATTAAAGACGTTGATAAAAAAGGTGCAGACAAGCGTGGTGATGCCTACACTTGCCCAGTAGGGTATCGTTTCAATGCCCGCTATACCGAATAGTGAGTCGATCCTTATTTCTGAGAAGCGGACTGTGATAAATGAGGCAATCAGCTGTGCCAGCAGCTTTTTGTATGGCCGCATGTTCATCAGGTCGTCGTAAATGCCGGTAAAGAATAAGATGACGGTTGAGGCCAGCAGGTAGGGCATATAAAAATGCACACGCGGCCAGAAAAAGGCAGCTACTATTATATAGCCGGTGAAAATGCCAATACCGCCGAGGCTTGGTATTTCTGCACCGTGTATCTTTCTTATATCATCGGGTATGTCGTATATCTTCCTGTTCCTGGTAATGAAGATGATCTTTTGAACGGCGTATGCACTGATGACGGCAGATGCTATGAAGCCAGCCAGGTATATAAGATATGTGGGTAAAAAATCTGCCATAAAGTAGTACTAACGCGCTTTATTATTCTTTTATTTTACTTGGCCGCTGTTTGAAGATCGTGATAAAAAACCTTTTGTAAAGGCATATAGATTAAAATCTTCTTTTTTTATGGCATCAGCTAGTTCATTTTTTAGCTGGGTGTGGTTTATTCCTTTCATGCGCTGGGCCTGCATCAGGTGCCAGCTTTTTTCGGTGAGCAGTTGTATGCGTTTTTCTGGCAGGGCTTCCTGGCTGTTCAAAAAGTGAGTAATGGCGTCGGCTAGTTCACTAATGCCCTTGTCTTGCGTGGCTATCGTTTTTAATACCGGTATTTCTTCTGCGCCGTTTGCCCTTTCGTGTGCCAGTATTCTCAGGTTGCCATAGAGGCCTTCTGCATCTTCCCTGTCTGCCTTATTAACTACAAATATATTGGCTATCTCCATGATGCCGGCTTTAAGGGTCTGCACCTCGTCGCCGGCTTCCGGTACCAGTGCTACTACGGTACAATCGGCAAGGCCCGCTATTTCTACCTCGCTTTGGCCTACTCCAACTGTTTCTACTAGCACCAGGTCGAAGTTCGCATCTTTTACCAGGTCTGTGATCTCAATTATCTTTGAGCTAAGGCCGCCAAGCGCACCCCTTGTGGCCAGTGAGCGGATAAATATATTGGGGTTGGTATAGTAGCTGCTCATACGTATGCGGTCGCCTAGTATAGCACCATAATTGAAAGGTGAGGATGGGTCTACCGCTATAACCGCTATTTTTTTATTTTCTTTCAGCCAGTGGCTAAGGAGTGCATTTACAAGAGTACTTTTACCAGCACCGGGAGGACCCGTGATGCCTATTACCCGTGCATGGCGGTTCTCGTGCAGATTTTGCAGCAGTGTGTCGTAGCCTTCAAGTTCATTTTCCACAATGGTGATGCCCCTTGCCAAAGCAAGAAAACTCCCGGTTGCTATCTGATCATGAAGTTGTTTTATGTTGCTTTGCACTAAATTGTAGTTTTGTCCGTTTATAGAGCCAGTACTCAACCTGTGAACAAAAGTAGTTTTCTAAATAATAAGGTGTTAGATAAATCCAATATTGCTTTATTCTGCATATTGGGGATGATGGCGGGTTTTTTGGTCTCGTTTGTTGTATTGTCCATATTTACCTTTCTTTTTGGCATCAATGCACTGCGCGGTGTATCGCCGCGGCTATGGCCGAAAAACAAGTGGTGGCTGGTAGGTATTGGCTGGATAGCAATGTATGCCATCTCTTACTTCTGGACGGATAATAAGACCTACTGGGGAATAGGGCTACAGGTAAAACTTCCTTTTTTGATATTGCCGCTTGCATTTCCTTTTTTGCCGCGTTTCAATGCCCGACAATTGCAGACCATAACACTGATAATGGCCGTCTTCCTGCTGATGGGCGCCGGGTACAGTATCTCGTTCCTTATCAGGGATCCTGCCTATTATATTTCGCAATACAGGTTTTCGCATTTGCTGCCTACGCCTGCGGAGCAGGATCATGTACGCTTTAGCCTGGTGATAGCTTTATTTGTGATATGGAGTGTGTATACATGGCCTGTGTTGCTGAGCAAGAGCGTGAAATGGTTTGTAGGCATAAGCGTGGGCCTGCTGATTGTATATATTCATATACTTGCCGCAAAGAGCGGTATCGTATCGCTGTACCTATTTCTACTGGCATGGGGCGTCTATCTTTTAGTGGTGAAAAGAAAATTGATGGGAGTCATTATTGTGGTCGCTATTCCATTGTCGGTAATATTTGCATTGAGGTATATTCCCACTTTTGGTGAGCGTGGCGGCTATATGTTCTTCTCGTACCAAATGCTTAAGACCGGTGACAAATCTGGTAACTATGGCGATATAGGCAGACTAATGTCTTACGACATTGCCGGGAAACTGATACAACAGCATCCGCTTAATGGCGTGGGTACCGGCGACATGCCGACCGAGATGAAAAAAGGATATGACCAGTGGTATCCTGCGGTAGACGACCATGCCCGGCTGATACCACATAACCAATTTCTTATTGTGGCGCTGGGGTGCGGCATACCGGCGGCGCTATTATTTATTCTTTGGGTGTTTATGCCGCTGGCATCTATAAAAAGAAACAGGCAGAGCTTCTTCTTCTTTGTGGTATGGCTAATATTATTTATCCAGCTGATGATAGAGCCGATATTTGAAGTGCAGATAGGGGTATTTGTCTACTTGTTTTTCCTATTACTATATAGGCACGAGCTACCGGGTGCGGACAATGCTGCCGAGACGCCGGCTATAGCTACCAGTTGACTAGTTTATAGCTGAGGCCATCTCCTACCAGCACAGTAGTTATCGTGGGAGATAATTTCTTTTTATAATCCTGTACCTGTGCGTAATCATTAATGTCATAAATAGCTATGGTGTCTGAGACCTGGTAGGCGGGGAAAGCCTTTAGTACGCCTGCTGGCGTAGGCATGCTGATAAAGGGGATCTTTACCACTATATCATCGGGGAAGCCGATGGCAGGTGTAATGAATATCGGGATCTTTTTGTCATGCGCCAGCTTTATGGCCTTTTCGGTAGCCAGGTGTATGCTTATCCGCTTTGTGTATACATCGGATGTCATATTAATGACGCCGCAAACTATATTGCCTATGAGTGCGACCATCAATACAACCAAAAAGCCGCCAGCCACTTTTTTGAGGCGAAGATTGCTTAGAAGGTAGTCGAGAAAAGAAATGATTAATATAGAGATGGCCGGTACTGTATAGGCGCCAAATTTTGGCTCGCCCAGCGGCAGATGGCCCGCAAAGCATAATAACAACGAGCCGAGAACGAGGATGATACAGTATATCCTTACTGCCTGCGCTCTGTTATAATTATTTTTGGCGTTCGCGTTAAGGTTATTTGTTATTGCATATAGGATTGATGCTATGCCTAAAATGGCAAAGACTATTTCGAAGAGAAAGCCCGCACCTACGTTTGCAAAGAAGCGCCAGGTATTGACTAAAGCGGTGAGTAATGCATTTCCTTTGGACATCCTGATAGACCAGTATTGATGCATATTCTGATCGGCTATTACTTGTGAAATGTCGATAAAGTAGCATGCCGCTATACCGCAAAAGCAAATGAAAAGCGGAACTGCGGCAGCTATAAAGTTCTTTTTATCGCGTTTGCCACTGAAAATAGCTAACAGGCGCATAAATGCCATAATGTATAGTGGCATGACGCCTATGGGGTAGGTGTAGCTGAAAAAAGGAGCCAGCAGGAAGCTGATGCACAACAGGAGGTATGTACCTTTGTTTTTAACCCCATCTTCAGAGATACTGAGCAACTCTGTGAGCTGCCAGATAGCAACGAGGCTGAGGAATATCTCCATCTCGTAATGCTTTATCTGCACGAAGTAGTCCATGAACACCTGGTGGGCAAGGAGGATGAGGACAAATAAATACCGGGTAGCAGCAGGCTGCGGGTATAACCGCTTCATTAACGACCAGCAAAGAAAGACTGAGGAGCAGCTGACAATATATGATGGAAAACGAAGCGAGAAGTAACTATAGTTGAGCGACGATGCGAACCACTTTATGACGTGCAGGTATACCCGCGGAAACTGCTGTGTGAAATCGAGGGGACCCCATAGCATTTGAGGGGTCTTGAATTTGAGGTTGTAGATGATGCACCACTCGTCTCGCCAGAAAGGTTTTAAAGGGAATAGAACTAAGGCAGTGCCCCAGCAAAGCATTAATGCTAACGTAGAAATTGTGGCTATACGGGCTGCTTTTTCACTGTTCTTTATGCGAAGGCTCAATGTGCGTGGGTTATGTCATTTTTTGGTGCTGACAAAATATTGTATTTATTTACCAAAACCAAATGTTACGACTAATACAAATAATAGAAATAAATAAGCCGCCCATAGCGAGCGGCTTATTCACTTTTATTGTAGTTCTATTATTAGGCGTTGACCATTACTGTTGGCGCTGCGGAAAGTATCTCTTCGTTGGCCTGGTCTGCGTATTTAGCAAAGTTCTTTACAAATAGCTGTGCCAGCTCGTTAGCTTTCTTATCGTAAGCCTCCTTGTCGGCCCAGGTATTGCGTGGTATCAGTATTTCAGACGGTACGTTTGGTACTGTTTTTGGCATCAGCACTCCGAATACGGGGTGTGCTTCGCAGGCTACATCGTTCAGCTCGCCGTTGAGCGCTGCTGTGATCATAGCGCGGGTGTAGCTAAGCTTCATGCGGTTGCCGGTGCCGTAAGCGCCACCGCTCCAGCCTGTATTTACCAGCCATACGTTTACATTAGTATCTTCTTCCAGCTTTTTGCCTAACAGCTCTGCATACTTAGTAGGGTGTAGCGGCAGGAATACCCGGCCGAAACACGCTGAGAAGGTAGTTTGCGGCTCTGTAACCCCTACTTCTGTGCCGGCTACCTTAGCAGTATAGCCGCTGATGAAGTGGTACATAGCCTGCGCCTTAGTGAGCTTAGAAATAGGAGGCAGGATACCGAAAGCATCGCATGTGAGGAAGAACACGTTCTTTGGCTGGCCGCCATAAGATGGCTCTTTTGCATTGCTGATGAAATCGATAGGATATGCGGCACGGGTGTTTTCCGTGATGCTGGCGTTAGAATAGTCAACTTTATTAGTACCTGGCTCGAACTTGATGTTTTCCAGCAGGGTACCCGGCTTTATGGCTGCGTATATCTGTG
Organism: Bacteroidota bacterium; assembly: GCA_013285595.1. Lineage (GTDB taxonomy): Bacteria > Bacteroidota > Bacteroidia > Chitinophagales > Chitinophagaceae > Nemorincola. Next base: position 1,382 of record JABDHF010000102.1, on the reverse strand, counting down.
GTTCTTTTTCGGCGCTGAGGTCTATACATTTTGCATAGCAGCCACCTTCAAAGTTAAACACTGAATTATCGGCCCAGCCATGCTCGTCGTCGCCTATAAGGGCGCGGTCAGGGTCTGCGCTGAGGGTAGTCTTGCCAGTGCCGCTAAGGCCGAAGAACAGGGCTACATCGCCGTCTTTACCTTCGTTGGCAGAGCAGTGCATGCTTAGTACTTTATGATCATGCGGTAAAATGAAGTTGAGCACACCGAAGATGCCTTTCTTCATTTCGCCGGTATAAGCAGAGCCACCTATAAGGATGATCTTTCTTGTGAAGTTTACGACTGTGAAATTGGCCTGGCGCGTGCCGTCGGTTGCAGGGTCGGCCTGGAAGCCTGGCGCCTGTAGTATCAGCCAGTCGTGGTTTTGCGTTTCTACTTCCTGTGCGGTAGGGCGGAGGAAGAGGTCATTGCAAAACAGGTTGGCCCAAGGTGTTTCGTTTACCACCCTGATATTGAGGCGATAAGCCGGGTCGGCGCAGGCAAAAGCATCGCGCACCCATACTTCTTTACTGGTCATATAGGCGCAAACACTATCATATAACTTGTCGAAAGTTTCAGGAGACATAGGAATATTCACATCACCCCAATCTGCACTATTCTCCGTTATTGCGTCTTTTACTGTAAACTTATCTTTGGGCGACCTGCCGGTGAACTTACCAGTGCTTACGCAAAGCGCACCAGTATCGTTGAGTTCACCCTGGCCGAGCGCTAAAGTTGATTTTACGAGTTCATCGGGAGATAGGTTCCAATGTGCAATACCTACATTCAAGCCCAGGTCAGACAAGTTAACTGACGGATTTTTCTTACCAAATTCCTGCATACGTTATCTTTTTATGAAATAATTAAAACAGGTTGCAAAAATAATACTTAAAAGTGTTATTTAGGGTGTTATTTTTTCCACATATCTGTAGTTTAATATTCAATCTCTATTTGCGTTTGTGGTATAACGAATAGAATTACATTTATAACTATTTTTAGCATCTGGTGTTTGGTACCCCGGGAGTAGTATTGTGACAGTTACAATGCTACTGCTTTATTTTAATATTATAATTTATTTTACTTCAAATGAAGCCCCTTGCCTGGTAAGGGTTTTAGGCTATTTTTCGGGGAGGAGAACGCTATGTTTTCCCGCTCTGAAAAAAGGAACCTGGTACACGGCATAATGACCAACATTAGATTAAAAATACTATTTAGCATCATCTATCAACTCATAGAAATTGATGGAGTGAAAAATACGGATTTTAAATTGGAGTAAAAGATTGGGTATGGGGTACCGGGGAATTGAAAACTACTACTCTACTCCGGCGATCTTTGTAATTACAGATATTACATTATGTAAGCCT
>JABDHF010000101.1 GCA_013285595.1 Bacteroidota bacterium | reverse complement strand
ACTTGGCGCAGCGTCTCCGCACTCTACTATTACAGTGATCGCCTTACCGGTAAGAAAGATAATGTAGTGGCTTTTGTAAAAAAGAACAACAAAACCTACGTGCAGGTAAATGACTATAACAAGCTGCGCGACCTCTTTGGCCAACTGCTGAAAGAGATACAGCGCATAAAATCAGAAGGGGATTATAAGGCGGGTAAAGACCTTGTTGAAAACTATGGCGTAAAGGTAGATGCAGCCCTGCATACCGAAATACTGCAACGCTTTGCAAAGCTGAACATAAAACCCTACCGTGGCTTTATACAGCCAAAGCTAACCCCGATAATGGACGGCGAAAACATAACAGATGTGAAAGTAGAATACCCGGATAACTTCTACCAGCAAATGATGGACTATGGTAAAAAGTATGCTTACCTGCCAGTGATGAATTAGTTTATAAGCCAGCTTAATAAAAAGCAAGAGAGCGTGCTGATAACCGTCAGGACGCTCTCTTGTTTTACGAGGAACTAGTTTCAGCGATTACTGATAGCTGCCCTGTGGCCCTTAACAGTTATTGTGTACAAGAGCATGTAAGCATAGCTCAGCGCAATCAACCCCCAAAGGAACTACTTTGCTTTCTTGTATATCGGCACTGTGGAACAGGGCTCTCCATACATCAGTGACTTCACATGCGGGCGCAGCCGGTGGGTTATGGCTACATAGGCGGCTTCAGGTATCGGGGTATCCCCGCATCCCTTTATCACCACCCGTTTGTCCTCGTATTCTGTAGTGTCTATGGCTGCTATATGCTTATGTATCAGCGCTTTTGTCAGCTCTTCCGTTGTGCCGTAATATACAGATGCTGCTACAGGCTCCAGGTAAGTAGCCGCCAGCATATAAGCCCATACCGGTATTATAGCGTCCACACTGCAATGCATAGCCACGTGCTTGCCTTCGTATTGCTGCCAGTCGTGTGTTTGCAGCGCGGCTCGGTAGTCCTTCTCCCGCAGTATCATTTCCCTGAACAGGAATGGCTTCAGGTCAAATACTGCTATCTTATCGGTAGGTAAATAAGGTGCAAGGTCCAGCGTCACAATACCACTCTCCGCCACTTTGTTTACTATAGTCTCCATAAACCTTTAACTAATTAGCTTACACCAAAGTTACGATAAGCACATATCAGTCCGTCAATAGCCTGATAGGCATTGATGATCGCACCTTTTAAAAGATACAGGAAAGCCTCGCGACAGATTACATAACATGACCTCTCCCTCGGAGAGGCCGGGAGGGTTTTTTAATAAGTCTGGTATTGCAGCTTATACGTTTCTGAAATCGTTGCGCCAACACTGTCCAGGCTAGTCATGTTGGTCTGCGTTATAAAGCTCTGGGCGTCTATCGTGTAGGTCATCTTCCTGGTGTAGCCAGAGTTGGTTATAGAGCTCACCAGGTTAGCATTCTGGTAAATATTAGCACCATACTGGATAAACGACTGTAGCTGCAGGTAATCACCCGTCCTGTTATAGTCACCCGTAAACGTATAGTCTTCTTTGGTCCAGATGCCACCGGGATAGAAAGCATATGCAGTATCGTGTAGGGTATCTACTGCCATCACCCACATAGGTACTCTGTTATAAGGGCTTATCTCTTTGTCGCTGCTATTTATATCTATGGCTACTGTGTCTATGACCAAGCCGGCAAGCGCACTTTTGTAATAAACAAAGTAGGCTCTAACCGTCGACGCTTCAGGGTGCAGGCCTATAAAGTGTACCTCCAGGTTATCGTTGTAGGTCAGCTGCAAAAAGTTCCCTTTGCTCGATGTGATAGTAGATGTAGTGCTGGCAGAGCCAAGCGAGTCGTGCGCTGTAACTGTATTTCTCACCAGCAGCTTGCCATAATACTGGTATTCATTATTTATTGTTGGTGTATAAGCATTCGTTACAAGCCCGCCTGAGTTTTCTATAAAGCTATCTATCTCTACTATAGAGTTATCAGGCCTCTGCACAAGTTTCTTTATCACGCTCCCTGAATAGTCAAAGGTGGAGATCAGGTTATCCATTTTCGCATTATTATGTTTAGCGCTGTCATTGGTAGTATAGATGATCTTCGATACCCGGTTGCTGTTATCGTACGAGAAAGTATAAGTTTCCAGCACAGTAGGCCCAAACGAATAGATGGTAGTACCTATAGTCACAGACTGGTGTGCGGTGGTTTTGGTAAAGCTCAGCAACCGCGAGTTTTTTGGGGTAGGGTTAGTATCATGCGTGGTTTTCTTACACGATGAGTATACCATACATAGGGTCACAGCGATGGCGGTGAAATATAAAGACAGCTTCTTCATAAGGGCAAATTAAGCGTTAACCAGTCAAAAATAGTAAATACACACCAATAGTCAAAAGTTATATTAAAACATACTGACAATATAGCCATCAGTTAATTAAGTTCCTGTACAAAATCTATCAGCAACTTGGTCACATCGTCTATATGGTTCAGCGTCACGGCCTTTGCCCGGTCATACACATCATGGTAATAACCCTTCCCGCCTGCCGAGTAAATGAAAAAGGAAGGCACACCCTGTTCTGTAAAATAGTAATGGTCGCTATTGGCGGCTCTGCCCCTGCTATTGATCACCGGCAGGTAGCTGTGTTTCTGGTTTATCTCCTGCAGTAGCAGGAACTGTTTGGGAAATTCGGTAGCGTTTACCACCGTCACGCCGTCTGTAGCATCGCCCATTATATCTATATTGGTAAGAAACTTGATATTGCTCAATGGCGCCATTGGGTGCCCTACATAGAACTCAGACCCCATAAGCGCCGCTTCCTCCCCGCTAAAGGCAATAAACATAATAGAATAGTGCTGCGGATGCTTTGCGAAATAAGAAGCCAGGTACAGCAGTGTTGCCGTGCCGCTGGCATTATCGCTTGCACCGGGAAATATAGTATTTTGCCCCATCATGCCCAGGTGGTCATAGTGTGCACTAAACACGATAAATGTATCTTTTACCTCCCCAGGCACGCAGGCCACAATATTCTCACTATGCGCCTTTGGCACAAATACGGAAGCCACGCTTACACTCACTTTCTTTACTTTTTTAGGTATAGCAGCCGCTCTCACATGAAAAACTGTAGCCGGCATTATCTCGCGGCTTACTGTCCAGGTTAGTTTTCCTTCCTCCGGTATTATAAAACACCCCCTCGGCAGCTGTGCCGGAAACTTCTCCGCCCGTATATGCAGCATATTTTCACAGAAAATAGTTACATTCTCCAGCAAATACACATAATTAGTGTCCATCTCAGACTTCATTAGCCGCCAGGCTGCTATTTCAGGTATCTTGCCCAGGTCTATCTTCTTGAATTTCAGGTCTTTTTTTGTAAATGATGAGCTGGAGGCATCTATCAGGTAGTCATTACCTGGTGCCAGGTACGCATCGTCAATGCTCAGGTCCATTACCCCCGGGAACGTATTTACCGGAAAAGCATAGCCTTGCGCAAATGCCCCATTTTTAGCAACAGGTTGCAACTTAAGCTCCCTGAACTTCTTGAGTATATACCGGGCAGCTATATCCCGGCCATTAGCCACATAGCCTCTCCCATACATTTCATTCGATGCAAGCGCCGCTATATAGCCCGCTAGCTGCTTCTTTTCGTCCGATACCTTGCCTGAGTCTATTTTTGCCTCAGCCATTTTCTGTGAGTCAACAACAGCCTGCTCGCCTTTTTGCCGCTCATATTTCCGCTCCAGCACATTAAGCTCCTGCCTTGCCGGCTGGTTAGCAGTATCTTTGGCCATACCTGCAGTATCCTTTACCACGCCCGTAGTGTCTTTTACAGCTACGGTATCTTTTACAGGCATATCCTGAGCATTAGCAGTAAATGCCACAAACAGCAAAGCCAGCAATAAGTATTTCCGGAGGTTATTCATAGGCAGGGTATAAAATTAAGGCATGTTTGTGGGAAATAGCAGTTTTTGCGTTAACAATACGTTTAGAGTATAAAAAGCAGGCAGAGTATTAGCATACATTGCTTAAATTTGTTCAATAAAATGTGAGTTATGACTATAGAAGCAGCAAAAGAAAAACTACACAGCCTTATAGATCATGCAGATGAAAAAAAGGTTTTGGAAATACTTGCGCTATTTGAGGGCGGAGAAGAGAAAAGCGGGTATGTATATGATGAAGCAACATTGAATATGCTGAGAGAAAGAAGTGCGGAGTACCTATCGGGCCAGTCTGTGACCTACACCATTGAAGAATCTATGGAATACATAAGGCTAAGACAGTTATAATTACCGCGGTAATGAATACTTCCCAAATGCCATTTATTCGTAATTACCATCATCCATAAACTATATTTATACATCAATAATCCATCGGTCAAGGCTTTATCTTAACTTTGTTTCCATTAAATATTTAAAACAGCATGGAAATAAAACAATTATATACGAGCTGCCTGAGCGAGGCTGCGTATTTTATAGCCAGTGAGGGTGAGGCAGCGGTAATAGACCCGCTACGCGATGTGGACACGTATATAAACATGGCAAACGAACAGGGCGTAAAGATCAAATACATCTTCGAGACGCACTTTCACGCAGATTTTGTGAGTGGCCATATAGAGCTTTCTAAAAAGACCGGGGCACCCATCATCTACGGGCCAAATACACAGGCATCGTTTAAGATACACATGGCTACAGATGGTGAAGAGTTTATGGTAGGCAAGCTGAAGATAAAAGCGATGCACACCCCCGGCCATACCCTGGAAAGCACCTGTTACCTGCTGCACGATGAGGCTGGCGAACCTTACTGCATATTCACAGGCGACACACTATTTGTAGGTGATGTAGGCCGTCCCGACCTGTTCAGCGGCAATATGACCAAGGAAGAGCTTGCCGGCATGATGTACGAGACCTTGCAAAACAAAATAAAACCTCTTAACGACAATATCATAGTTTACCCTGCGCATGGTCCCGGCTCATCTTGTGGCAAGGCGCTGGGCCCGGAAACTTTCAGCACTATGGGTGCGCAAAAGGCATCTAACTATGCATTGCAGGATATGACTAAGGAAGAGTTTATTAAATCGGTAACCACTGGCTTATCTACGCCGCCATCATACTTCGCGGTCAACGCCCGCATCAATAAAGAAGGCTACGAAAGCCTGGACGATATTTACGAAAAAGGCTTGCAGGCGCTAAACATCGAGCAATTCAAGCAAACAACTGCCGACGGTGAAGTATGGATTCTGGATACCCGTCCTGAAACCGTTTTCACACAAGGCTTTGTGCCCGGTTCTATAAGCATAGGCCTCAATGGCCGTTTTGCCGAGTGGGCTGGTACTCTGATACCTAACAAACAAGCCTTGGTGCTGGTAACTGAACAGGGCAAAGAAAAAGAAAGTATTACCCGCCTTGCTCGTGTGGGTATAGACAATATTCTTGGCTATCTCGATTGCGGTTACGACGCCTGGACTGCTGCTGGTGAGCAAATAGACCTCATCATAGATATTGAGCCAGATGAATTTGCCATGGACTTCCCCCACGACAACCTGCTGGAAGTGATAGACGTGCGCAAACCTTCTGAGTTTGAAATAGCCCATGTAAAAGGTGCTCACAATATACCCGTAGATACATTGATGGATCCGCTGAATGTGGCTATGATAGATGATAACAACAACCTGTACGTACATTGTGCAGGTGGCTATCGCTCCGTTATTGCTGCATCTATACTCAAGCGTCACGGTTATCACAACCTTCGCAATGTGCTTGGTGGCTTCGCAAAAATAAAGCTAGAAAAAGGCATACAGGTAGTACAACCAGGGAAAATAAACGCATAATGAAATGTTGCTTAAACTGGAAAAACAACCTGTTTAAGCAACATTATTTTTATCTTACGGAATAGTACGTTGCGACTAATCAACCGGTTAACCAATCAACTTATCAACTAAATAAAAAAGTGTCCTTTTTCACATCCGCCAAACCATTTGTAGTAGCAGGGCCTTGTAGCGCAGAAACCCGGGAGCAGGTGCTGGAAACCGCAGAACAACTAAGCCAGCTGAATATTCAGTTATTCCGTGCTGGTGTCTGGAAGCCGCGTACTCGTCCTGGTTCATTTGAAGGCAACGGTATCGAAGCCCTGGAATGGATGCAGGAGGCTAAGCATAAATACAAAATACCCGTAACCGTTGAAGTTGCAGAGCCTGCGCACATAGAACTTGCACTGAAACATGAGATCGATGTACTTTGGATAGGCGCCCGGACAACGGTAAACCCGTTCCAGGTACAGCACCTTGCCGATGCATTGCAGGGCGTGAACATACCGATAATGGTAAAGAATCCTGTAAATGCTGATGTGGACCTGTGGCAAGGCGCTATAGAGCGCTTTGAGCAGGCAGGGGCGAAAGAAGTAGCAGCTATTCACCGCGGGTTCTCAGGATATAGCGCCGCCGCCGGCTACCGCAACCAGCCAAACTGGCCCATACCGATAGAACTGAAAAGACGCCGTCCGGAATTGCCGATTATATGCGATCCCAGCCACATTACCGGCAGCCGTAGCCGCATAGCAGAAGTAGCGCAGAAAGCTATGGACATGCACTTTGATGGCCTGATGATAGAGACCCACCCCCGCCCTGATGAAGCCTGGAGCGATGCAGCGCAACAGATAACCCCGGCAAAGCTCAAAGAGATATTAGCAAATCTTATAGTGCGCGAAGAGTTTACGCAGGATATGAGCAGCCAGATACAATTGGAATACCTGCGCCAGCTAATGGACACACTCGATGCCGAGATCATAGACCTGCTGGCAAAGCGCATGGAACTGAGTGAGCAAATGGGCGAGGTGAAGAAGTTATGCAACATGACCGCCTATCAGCCGGTACGCTGGCGCGAAATAGTGGAGACCCGCAGCGAACGGGCGCAGTCTCACCTGCTTACCAAAGAGTTTATCGTGGAGCTATACGAAAAGATACACCACGAAAGCATCCGCAGGCAGTTAACCATACTCGAAGGTATCGATAAGAAAATAAATAAGTAAATTCACCGGCAAAAGCAATTACTTGGCCCTAAAGCAGCACATAGACAGTAAACTCCGTTTCGATCAGCAGGTTGACAATTCCAAGGCGTATGTTCTGCCTTTCATAGAAAAAACAAAGACTATCGGCAATGGTATCTCTGTGCTCGAAGTAGGCACTGCCGAAGGGGGAGTACTATTGCCGTTCATTGAGCGGGGCTGCTTTTGTGTGGGCGTAGACCTGGCCATAGGCCGTATAGACCTGGCAAATGAATACCTTAAAAACGAAGTAGCTGCCGGTAAAGCCGAATTTCTCTGCCAGAACATTTATGAGGAACCCTTTCTAAACCGGTTTCGTAATTTTTTCGATGTCATTATCCTAAAGGATGTTATAGAGCACGTACCTGAGCAAGAACAGTTCATCCCATACCTTAAAAACCTGCTTAAATCCGGTGGGCAGATATTTTTTGGCTTTCCGCCATGGTACATGCCTTTTGGCGGCCACCAGCAGCTATGCACAAAAAAATGGCTCAGCGTGCTTCCCTGGTATCATATATTACCACGACCGGTGTACAAAGGCATATTAAAAATGGGTGGCGAGCAGCCCCAGATAACCATTGACCTGCTGGAAATATATGATACGCGCATTACCATAGAGCGGTTTGAGCGCATTGTAAAAAAGAGCGGCCTTAAAGTGCTGCAGCACCAGGATTATCTCATTAACCCTATTTATAAGTATAAGTTCGGGCTGCAGCCCCGCAAACAATTTGCCCCGCTTACCTGGGTGCCTTATTTTAGAGATTTTGTGACAACATGCGTATACTATACCGTTGGCTGATCATTCCATATCTGCCAGCTGGCCTCAGCCTGTAGCTGCAGCATTTCAAACCCGTTCTTTATAACAGCGCCGCGCTCCCTTCCTTTCGCCAGGAACATCGTTTCTTCAGGGTTATAAATAAGATCGTATAATAAGTGGTGTGCCGTTAGTGCCTCATAAAGAATTTCTGGTGCGTGCTGCATATCAGGGTACTGGCCCACGGGCGTAGTATTGACGATCAGTTTATGGCCGGCAATCATCTCAGGCGTCAGATCCTCATAATTGAGAAATCCGCTTACTTTGCTCCTCGCAATTTTTAAGAAGTGAATACCTAATTGTTTCAGCACATAAGCCACAGCCTTTGAAGAGCCGCCGGTACCTAATATTAAAGCGTGCGTATGGTGTGATGTCAGCAGCGGTATCAGGCTTTGCTCAAAACCCGCTACATCGGTATTATACCCACTCTTCCTGCCCTCTCTTATAGCTATGCAATTCACTGCACCTATCTCGCTGGCCACAGTATCTATTCTGTCTAGAAAGGGGAGTATTGTTTCTTTATAAGGTATGGTCACATTCAGCCCCTCTATATCAGGGTTATTGGCCAGCAACGCGCTGAATTCATCAATTGTAGTTATAGGGTAGGCTTTATAAACCGCATCAATGCGCAGTTCTGTAAATTTCTTTTTGAAATAAGTGGGTGAAAAAGAATGGACAAGCGGGTAACCGATGATTCCGAAGTGTGCCGGCATAAAGTCAAACGCCTTTTTTAAAATTATTTATCTTTTTAACCCTTCAGCCTCTTAGCCCTCTATCTTAAGAATGATTTGCCCGTTGCTTCTGATCAGCGTCTAAGAAAAAGTGAAAGGTATCGCTCCTTAGCCCTAAGCGTATGGTCTCAAGTGGTATCACCTCTACAGGCGCTATATTGCCCAGGTTCACATTAGCGCCCAGCAACTCCATAAAGTATACCTGCTGTGCCTTTTGCGGCGCTTCC
>JABDHF010000100.1 GCA_013285595.1 Bacteroidota bacterium | reverse complement strand
TGCCCCATCCGTTTTGGCAGTCGCCGCTGTGGCAGCCCGTTTTAAAGCCATTTTCATTTGGGGTTTGCGGCGCTACCAGTATACCGTCTTTAAACACCACTGTATCACTTAGCCCGCTGGTATAGTATAGCCGGCCCTCGCCGTCGGGGTTGCCATTGGTGAAATGCCCTTCATACTTTGCCAGGGTGGGTGTATCGCTCATTAACTCTTCCAGCTTTCTATACCTGTCATATTCAAGCCTTCCTGTTCCATTAGGCAGCAGATCCTTAAACTCGCCATAGTATTCAGCGCAGCCCATATACAGGTAGTACTTATTATTGCTGGCCCCGCTATAGCCATCCGGCCTGGACATATCCTGCGTGTTGTCACTTACAGATGTTATGTGGCTGGCCGAAACCTTTGAGTAATAATTTTCTTTCCAGATGGAATAAGTACCGGCCACACCTATATGGTAGGTATAGGTGATACCATCGGGCCGGCCCTCTTTATGGTGTTTTCCTTCGGTTACAAAGTTGCCCACCGTTACATCCAGGTCATCATCCGGCCCCGAGCCTTTTTTCATGAGCACAGAAAAGCCTTCCTGGCAATTGCCCAGCAGGCATTGGGCGCCGGCGCTAACCGTGATCAATAAAAGCAGGAGCAGGCCACCCGCTTTTCGTAGTATATGCATACAGTGCATGAGCATGAACATTAATGTTCAAAGGTACCCACCTCCGCAGCCACGGCTATACCGTCCTGCCGGTATTTTCGGGGTGCAGCGCCGGTGGCAGATGCCTTTATCGTGTACATTTGGCCTATGGATGAACCATTTTTGCTCACGGTCACTTACAAAGGGAAGGAGTATAATTTCGAGACAAGGCTGCAGACAACTGGGTACAACCATAAGTTTCATGTGATGATCAATGAGCTGGAAGTAACCTACGAGCCCGATGAAGAGCGCAACTACCGCGCCATGCTGGCCGAGGGCGCGCATGCTAAAGTAACTGATAACGACAGGGCGCTGATACAGGTGGTTGGCGATAAGATACAGTCGGTTTTCGGGCAGGAGTAAATGCTGTACTGGTATAAAAAAAGGAGCTGCGTGTGCAACTCCTTTCTTAATGGTCAGTATGCTATAAAGTTAGCCCCGTTTTGCTGTAAAGGTGCCACCAGTAATTGCGGTACCATCGGAACAGGTAAAACTAAAAGTGCCTGAAATAGTAGTAGATGAAACAGAGGTGATAGTTATAGTGCCTGACTGCGAATCTTTGGAGCCCGTAAGTGAGGCAGTGGGTATATAAGTTGCGTAGCTTATGCCGGACGAGCCCGACGAGCCCAGCGTGGTAGTGCCGGTGGTGCCAGGCCATGCCATAAAGTAGAGGGAGATCATTGGCGGCCCACCAACTGTGGAGCCTAATATGCTTAGCGTACCTCCAAGATTTCCCGCGATGCAGGTGGTAACGTTAAAGGCTGTGCCGCCAGCGGTAGCATGCATGGCATACGAAGGCGATGGTGTAGATGAGCTGCTGGTAGAGCAGCCGGAGACCGTGAGCACGGTGGTAGCCATGATGGTCATGATAATAACGAGTGAAAGTTTGCGCATGATCTCTATTTTAGGTTTAGGACAAAACTAATAGAAATATGCAGATAACATAATGATAGTGTGTTGTTTAGGGCCACTACGATATTTGCATGCAAATCCGTAATTTTAATAGCATGAAACGGGTGTACCCATTGTTGTTTATGATAGTAATACTGGCGGGTGCATGCCACCAGAGGCCACCCATGTATTATTGTAACTGCACCAGCAGCCTGCACCCGGATAGTAATTTTTCGGGCCAGATAGGGGCTACATCGGTTATGACCCTTGCTGATGCTGATACATCGTGCAAATACATGCACAGCCAGGCTGCTACTGCTGATACCTGCACGGTGGCTATTATAGACGATAATGTACGTTGCTGGTAAAAATAAAGGCTAGAAGTTAACTGCCAGGCCTAGTTCGTTGCTCTTTGGCGCTACAAGGCCAAGGCGCTGTTTGTGGCGGTTGCCAATATCGTGTATGGCGCCGCCAATGGCCATGCCGGCACCAGCGGCAAATACGGCAATGCCACCGGCCAGCAGGGCGTTGCTTTGCCGGCGCTGGCTTGCAGAGCTGGGGTTGTCGAGGTTGGCAGATTCAAGGCCTATGTTGAGGCCGGCAACGACTAGTATAAAACCAGCACCCATGGTTACGAAGCCTACCTTGGTGACTACGCATAGCCTGCTGCCGTGCTCTTTGTAGCTTGCAAAGCTGGCGGGTGTGTAGGTGGCCGGCGCTTGTATAGCTGCCGGGGCATAGGCAAGCGCCTGCGCGTTTACGCTTGCCGCAAATAGCAGGATGGCCGCTAAACAATAAATGACATGCTTCATAGTATTCTAAAGCTACAACAATTGTGGCTGAGGCTTGCAGATCATTTTTGTTGCGGCCTACCTGAACTTAGGCTCCTCAAACATTTTGTAGCTGGTAAACTGGTGGCTGGAGATGTAGAACTGGTTAAAATCGGGTATGTAGAACTGGGTGCCGCCGCCCGGCAGGTTTATGGGCTGCGGATTGGTCTTTGCCTGCCTTATGTGCGCTATGCTTTCGCCGGGCCTGCGTTGCTGGTCCCACTGGCTGAGTGGCTGGCGGGTATTTTGCTGGGCAAAGTTGCCGAAGAAGGCATATATATCTACGCTAAGGGTGGCGGTGAGCAGGTACTCTGCAGAGCTCCACTGCTCAGGCAGCGCTGCCAGCACCCTGGCCAGTTCCCGCACAGATATATTCATATGCCGGGCAAAGTTCTTTTTCTGCTCCCAGCCCGGGTCGTGCTCATAGGCTTCGTAGGGGCTCCACCAGTTGGGGAGGAGGTTGGTACGCGGATTTACCAGGGTCTGGTCGCTGCCAAACCTATAGAGCTTCATACCCTTGTGCAGCAGCACCTTATCGTGCTTATACTTAAATGCGGCCTGCACATGTGGCGGCATATCAGTAAAGCTATACTTCTCATTAAATGGCATGTTCGCTTTTTGCTGAAATGTAGCGAATATTACCGGGGTGGCAATATGCCGGCGCTTTTGTTTTGTTATATAATTATATTTAATGCAAAAATGAAAACCTTGCCAGTGGCGGGTTTGAGGTCGTTTTTCGGGGAGGAGTATGGGTGTTTTGCGGAAAATAAATTGATTGGTTGACGGGGCGTTTCGTATGTAGCTGCCGGGGAGGAGTATGGTGCTGTGCGGGGTTGCATTTGTTTGTGGTATGGGTCATAATGCAAGTTACGGGGTAGGGATGGGAGTGGGAGCTGTTTGTGGGGAAAGCTGATATTTAGGTGCATCAAGTAAACACTACCGGACGAAGCGAAGGACTTCGACCAGTGATATTTAATAAAGAGATAAAAGGAGTTATACCATTTGGACAATAAATGACCAGCATGTGGTAAAAAAAATAGTAAAGTTGTAGCATACAGAACATTAATTGATTAACCTTAGTTGCAATTAAACCGTCTCGCAGTAATTTCGAGACGGCTTTTTTAAATCAGTATTTTATTATGGTCGAGTTTTTTAAAAACAGATGGGTACTATTCCTGATTTTAGTAGTATTTATTTTGTGCAAAATTCCGCATCTGCATTATCCCTACTACTGGGATGAAAGCTGGCCGTATGCTGTTGCGATAAGAGATATGTATCTTCATGGCGCCAGCCTGTTGCCCACTGCTGTAGACCCTGAACTCTCCCGCGGGCATCCTTTATTTTTTCATGTCATAGCAGCTGCCTGGATGCATGTTTTTGGCAATTCACATACTTCTATGCATTCTTTTGCGCTTACAATTTCCCTGCTTTTCCTGGTTGCTATTTATGAGGCGGGGCTTAGATTGTTCGATAAAAGGGTGGCCGTTATGAGTGTTGCACTAGTGGTAACGCAAGTAGTCTTTTACGTACAGTCTTCGTATGTTTTATTTGAGATGCTGGTTGCATTTTTATCTTTCCTCAGCTTATTTTTTTATGTAAGACGTAAGTATTTCCTTACCGCATTAGCGCTCTCTGCCCTTTTCTACACAAAAGAAAGCGGCCTTATAATGGGTTTTGTTCTGGGGATGGCTGCATTTGTTGGTTTATTTGACAAAAAAGTTGAATTAAAGACGCGCCTTTATCAAATTCTTTCTATCGCAACTCCATGCGTTTTAATTTGCATTTTTTTTTATCATTCAAAAGAGTATAAGAGGGTGGTACATTTTTCCTCTTTATAATAATCTAATAGAACACAGATGGGATTCATTTTGGTATAATTTTCGGCGGAATACTATACGCAATACATTTTACGAGCATCAGAAATTTTACTACTTTATTTTACTGTTGTTTATTTCAGTTATAGCCGCAATAAAGAATAAAAACGTCAAATATGCATGCTTCTTTTTACCAGCTATTTTTATTTACTGCAGTGTGAATGATGGCCGGTCGGAGAGAGTTGGTAACAGCATATTCTTATTTGCCTTCTTCATCTTTTCCCTGGTAGCGATGCTTTACTTGCTGAAGCGGCTTAAAATATACAAGAATGCCTATGAGGAGCAATTTATTACACTGTCGTGTGTGTTTATATTCTGTTTTTTCTGTTTTTCATCAATGAATTTTTTTACCTACAGATACTTGCTTCCATCGTTTGTTCTGTTATTTTTCTTTACAGGAGTAATGACTGTTAAGCTAATTGAATCTTCCTATCCGCTACTTTTTTACCCGGTATTGCTGTTAATGTTGGTGATCAGCTTTTTTGCCTTTAAAAATGACTATGGCTACGGCGACGTGGATATTCATGATGTTGATGGTATGGATGTACAACAAGGCGTAGTAGACTATATGGAAAAAATGAATTATTATGACAAGAACATTGCTTGTGGTTCTTTCCTTGAACTACAGCATTTACTGGACCCTGCAACAGGTTTTCTAAGTTCAGATAGAAACTTTAAGAAAATAAAATGGTCTATTGACGGATACACAGAGATCGTGATTTTCGATAATCTGGAACCTGACTACCGTTACAAAAATGAATTTAACAAAGACAGCAGCTATAGTCTTGTTTTTAAAACTCAAAAGGGCGGGATCTGGGCCGAGGTATATCTAAAGACGCATTAGAATAATCAAGCCTAGATTATTATTCATTCTGCCGCCGGCCTGAAGGCGAGGACTATTAGCGTGATTGGTGTGCTTTCAACGTACGACTGGAATTATCAGCTCAACCTTTGCAGTAAATTCTAACATAAAAAAGCCCAACCTCACTCACGCGGGGTTGGGCGGGGAATCTATTGTTATGTTGCTTAGCCCTGGTGCATCTGCTTAAAGTGCTTGCGCAGCTCTTCGGCGCTGGCATTGAGGCGGTCTTCGCTGCTGCCATAGGTAAGCTCGGTCTTGCCGTTCTTCATCTGCTCAAATACGGAGTCTACAAAGCCGCTTACGGCTGGTGCGGCATCGTGCAGGCCTTTGCCGCCAAGGTCGGTGTTCAGCGCGGGTGGTATCATCTCTATTACTTCTATGCCCTTGCTGTGCAACACGTGGCGCAGCGACATGGTGAACGACCGCAGGAACGCCTTGGTGGCCGAGTACACCGGCACCTTTGCAAATGGCGAGAACGACAAGCCCGATGTGACATTGATGACCGTGCGCAGCGCTGGCAGGTTTGTAAAAAGGGAGATCAGGTGCAGCGGCGCTTCTACATTTATGGCCAGCTCCTGTTTTGCACGCTTAAAGAAATCGGTATCGGTAACGGTCATCCAGTTTTGCACGCCGGCGTTGTTTACCAGCATGGTGAGGTCGCTATGCTCTGCCGCTATCCATTCGTACAGCGCCACACGGTCGGCCTCTACAGCCAGGTCGCATACACGGGTGATAACTGATGGGTGCTTATCCGTCACCTCTTTCAGCACCTCACTGCGGCGGCCGCAGATAATTACTGTATTATTTTCTTTAAGAAACCGCTCTGTAAGCCCCAGCCCTATGCCGGTAGCGCCACCTGTTATCAATATCTTGTTGTTGGTAAGTTCCATGGTTTTTTGCTGTAAAGGTAAATTAAGAAGGTAAAGGTTAAGAGTTAAACCCTAAAGGTATAGTAGCGTATATCATACCAATTTAAATCAAATCTTGCTCTAAAATATAACGAACACACTTTGCACTGGTCCAGGCAGCGTAATGTTTCGCGTGGTCTACTTTATCAACAGTATTATCCATCGCCGATTTAATGATCAAGGCTTTTGTTCTTCCGTTGTTTATTAATTCACAGGCTCGTGATATACCATAACTCTCCATTTCAAGCGCTATGGCTTTTCGGTCAACTGGCGTAATTCTATCTTCAAAAAAGTCTTTTAGATCAATTACCTGGCGAACACAGGCAATAGGCCCAAAATGCATATTAACGGTACTTTCTCTTGTCTCATCTACTTCTCTTATGTAACCTACGATGTCCTTTTTCTTTCTTCTTAGTTTCGTGATGTACGCATTTTCGTTGTTGCTTGCTTCTGTTTCTTTTTTAAAGCCATATTGACTGATCTTGCCTTTGTCTATAGTGAACACTTTTGTAGCAACGACAACATCGCCAATACTTACATCATCTGGCTTGCCGCCTAATACACCAGCCATAATAAGGATTTTGGGATTAAAGCGCAGAATAAGCTCTGTGGCTAATATTGAGGCGTCTACCATGCCGGTTGACTGCTGAGAGGCATAGGCAATTTTCTTCTCAGGATTTGTTTTTAGGTGTCCGAATTCAATCAGGTGAATATCATTTGGAACCGTTCCCGTTTTGGTGATCATTGGTAATACTTTTTCCATTTCATGTTCCTCCAGGGCCGTTATTATTACATAGTCACATTGTGGATTATCGCTTATACTAAATTTAGGAGTGGATTTTTTTTCATCTTCTTCACTATTTTCCTGGTTTTTAGAATTCACCTTAGCATTTCGAATTTCAGGCGCTGCTATTTCAGGTATCTTTGGATCAACAGGGGTAAGTGTTCCATCTTCCGCATCTTCAATTAATTCATCTACAATACTGGTGAGCGTAATAATATTAGCGGTCATATAGGTAGACATATCTATACGCGATTCCATTTTCTTCAAACGAATAAGATAAGATTTTTTGAATTCATAATCTTCTGCAATAGAGCGTATATTCCAGTATATTGCGTCTACAACTCGTTCATTTGTCGCTTTTTTTAATTCGTCCTTTATTTTGTTTAGCTTTTTTATTAGTTTCTCCATATTTAAAAGGTTTTCATTGAAAAATATAACAAATGTACTTATTTAACGCTCTATTTTTCTTTGAGATATTTCTCATAGACAGTCCCAAAACATAATATTCAATTATCATCCCTATTTTAGCAACTCAGCAAACGCTTCAATGAGTTCAGAGCACAGGATTTACCATTCTCCGTTCAATATAGCCGTACTGGTGGCGGGCATCGGTTTCTTTATCGATGCTTTCGACCTGTTCCTGTTCAATGTGTACCGCATCCCTTCGCTTAAAGACCTGGGCATATCTGGCAGCGAGCTTACGCACGTTGGCGAGCGGCTGCTGTCTATACAGATGGCGGGTATGATGCTGGGTGGTATCATTACCGGTATCATTGCCGATAAGAAGGGGAGAGTAACGGTATTGTACGGGTCTATCCTGTTATACTCCCTCGCCAATTTTGCCAATTCATTTGTGCACGATGTAGATACTTATGCGTGGATACGCTTCCTGGCGGGCGTGGGCCTGGCGGGCGAGCTGGGTTCGGGTATAACGCTGGTGTCGGAAAGTATGAGTGTAGAGAAGCGGGGTTACGGTACTATACTTGTGGCTACGCTGGGCGCGCTGGGCGCGGTAACTGCCGGGCTTATAGGCGACCTGCTGCCGTGGCGGCAGGCATTTATGGCCGCGGGTATTGCGGGTGGTATTTTGCTGGTGCTGCGTATGCGGTCGTTCGAGTCGTCTATGTTTGTAGCCACCAAATTACAAAACGAAAAGCGCGGCTCGCTGCTGCTGCTGTTCTCATCGCGCAGGCGGGTGGCAAAGTATATTGCCTGCATACTTATGGGCATACCTATATGGTATAGTGTAGGCCTACTGATAACGTTATCTCCTGAAATCGCAAAGACACACAATATCACCGGCCTCAAACTATCTACCTGCTTCATTTTATTCCAAATAGGCATCACCAGTGGCGACCTGCTCAGCGGCATCCTGAGCCAGGTATTTAAAAGCAGGAAGAAAATACTGCTGTCGTTTATGACGCTGGGCGTGCTGGCTACCATCTATCATTTCATGCGGATCAATAATAGCCAGCAATTGAATGTTACCTCTTTGTCCAGGTTTTCAGCCATGTCGTTGTAAAACATAAAATGACCTTTAGACGTGCCAACATAATTATACGACGTAAATGGCATAATATCGCCAAGTTGTTTCTTATTAAATACATAGCCGTTCAGCTCGGCACCATCCCCTCCCAGCTCAGAGATAGCTGCCGCGCCAAATGCTTGCTCTTCCATTAATACAGCCGTCGTATTGTCTTTATTGAGTATCATCCTTTTTGGCAGGCCTGTATAATTGTAGTCTTTATCTATGTGGGCTTGTGCAAAAGCATTCACCTTTTCGCCCGGTACCTGTTTACGTGTGGTAACCTCCAATGTGGCTGGGTCTATGTAACTCACTATAGTAGCATAATACTTGGTTATCCTGTCGGCCGTATACTTGTATTTACTTGAGGTAAGGAACCTGGTCATTAATTGTATCTTATTGGTGGCGCTGTTTAAGGCCATTACGTTAGTCACATCTTCAAACTCAATATCAGCATTCAGCTTTGCATGCTTAAAGGTTGTCTCACCTGCGCTGAGCTTTGATAAGAATAAAGTGCATTCT
>JABDHF010000099.1 GCA_013285595.1 Bacteroidota bacterium | reverse complement strand
ATCGTAAAATTCTTCGCAACAGTAGCAATCATCATCGCAAGCACTAACGCATCTTTCGCCCAGGCTACAGCAACAGCTTCTGCCTCTGCAACAATCATCACCCCTATCGCTATCTCTAAGACAGTAGATATGAATTTCGGTAACGTAGCCGTTTCTGCCACACTGGCTGGTACTACAGTTCTTGCCCCTGCTGGTACTCGTACTACTGGTGGTGCAGGCGGTGTTACACTTCCGGCTACTACAGGTACTGTAACTGCTGCAAGCTTCAACGTAACAGGGCAAGGCAACTATTCTTACATCATTACTTTACCTGGTACCGTAGCAATAACAGATGGCGCTACTCATAACATGAACGTAACCAACTTCACCAGCAGCCCATCGGGTACAGGCCTTTTAAGTTCAGGTGGCGCACAAACACTTACTGTAGGTGCAACCCTTAACGTAACAGCAGCACAAACAGCTGGTACTTACACAAATGCCACTGGTTGTCCGGTAACCGTAAATTATAACTAATCAACTCTTTCATACTGGTTTAACCCTATCAAAAAAAAATTGCCGCCTTAGGGTGGCGTTTTTGTTTTTACTTCAGCCACTTCACCAGATCATTCAATACATCGTTGCTAATGGAATGGCCCATGCCGGGGTATTGGTGGAAGTCGGGATGCAAGCCTATACTTTTTAAATAATCATAAGCGGCTTTTCCTTCGGTAAAGGGTATACGCTGATCTGCGGCGCCGTGGGAAATGAATATTTTCAGCTGTTTGAGCGCGGATGTATTCTTTACCATTGGCTTTAATGATGCAAAGATCATTCCGCTGAGAACGCCTATGCCTTTTACCTTGCCGGGAGCAGTAAGCCCCACCTGGTAACTCATGATAGCGCCCTGGCTAAAGCCCATGAGGTATACGCTTTTAGGATCGGCATTGTATTTGGAAATAATCTGGGCAATGAATTTTTCTATAAGCTGGCGGCTGTTGTCCAGTTGTTCCTTTTTGCCATCGTGCTGACCATTTACTTCTGTGAATTCGTACCACTGATAACCATTACCCGGTAAGTTGTAGGGAGCCCGAGCGGAAACGATGAGATAATTTTTCGTGAATGCGGAACGCAGCTCGAACAGGTCTTTCTCATCACTGCCATACCCGTGCAGTAGAATGATGACGGGAGTATGCTGCGAGCTTTCTGTGGGAGTCTGCACCAGGTATTTTAGCGCGAGGCCTTGCTGAAGCACTGCGGGACCTTGTGCAAAAGCGCTGATGCAAACCGTAAATATTAACGAGGTGATAGCAATAAATTTCGTCATTAGTTATAATTGAACCCGCTAAGGTATTACTAATAAATAATTTACCGCAAAGACGCGGAGATGCTAAGGTACATGCACTTAGAAAAAGGTTCCTAAACGTTATTGCTGCTTAAAGCTGCTGAATAAGAGGGTCTTTAACGAGCCACGCTTTGCCATTGTTTGCGCACTGATGCCTTTACTTTTGCTGACATCGTAATTTGCGATGGGAAGGGAAATGCCTTCGGTTATCAATGCAAAATCGAGGAGCTCATCTTCGTCAAACGGCCTTTCTGAAATAAGCACCATCAGGCAATCGAAGAAGGAACGGGTTTGGTTGTACTTGTTGACGAAGGAATATACAAGTGACTGGCTGAGGGCATTTGAAATGTCTTTGTATAAAATAAGCGCTTTAATCAGCTTCATTTTCTCTTCCTCGGTATTTGCAGATAGGATTTCTGCAAAATAATTGAAGTCTTCAGTGAAGCGGCTGGCATCAATCTTCAGGTATTTAAACTTGTCTGACAGGCGTTGCTCGCTGAGCTCATCTGCAATAAAGCCAACATTGTTAGTAAGGCTATCGAGGTCAAAAGACTTAAAGAGGTTATACTCGTAATAGTTGTAGGTATTGCCAAAACATAAGCAAACGCCGGACAGCAAATTATCGAGTATAGGCAATGAGATAGACGACATTGTTTTGGACTGCACTATGCCGAACACTGGCTTTAGCAGCCGTAGAATATTAGGATCGCCCGAGAGGCCTGATGCGGGATATATCTGGTTGTCTACAATAAACAAGGGATTGATAAACTTCAGGCCTTTTTCGGGGTATCGCTTCCGCGATCTTGTGAGTACGATATCCGTACAAACTGTGATGTAATTAAGTACGTTTACTTTATTAAAGGGCCTGGCGGGGAATATCCGATCAAATTCCTGCTGAAAAATATCTGATCTCTTAAATAGGTTGGACAGGGGGCCCATTGTTAGTTTGTTCTTTTATGGTGATGCTATTTCACATAGCACGACAAACGTAAAAAAAGTTTTAGAATAAAAATTAATAATAACAAGCTGTTAGCTATATACAGGTTTATACATGTGGATAACTTTGTTAACAATGCTGCTAGAACTGGAACTTTACGCTGCCGAAGATACCGAAGTATTTGGCTTTGTTTTCGCCGGGCAGTGGCGCCGGGGTAACGCGCCAATCGAAGTCGATACGGAATATCTGGAAGATATTGGAAACGCCGGTACCAAGCTCCAAATAAGGATTGCCCTGTAGCGTACGGAATGGATAGCCTTTGTTGAGGTTCAGTTGTTCATTTGCGTTGCTGAGCGACCCTACTGCTCCCTTTGCTGTCCAGAACTGGCGGAACCTTAGCTTCTTTAAGCCGGGGATATGATTAAAAATGCCTCCGCCAATGTTGTGCTCTATGTTGAACCCGGCATATTGATCGCTGAGAAATTCATAATTATTCATCATCTCAAAGGCATACTGGTTGTAATACAGATATTCATTACCGGGATGAATTTCAAGCAGCGGGTATGGCAGAGTGCCAAAGTATTTGCCGGCAAAGACATTGTAATATAAATGGCCCAGCGGCGGGATGTTGATGTCTTCTGTAATAGACAACCGCGCCTTCTGGTATTGGTAGCCGCTGTTCAGAATGTCCTTAATACCTGCGTCTACCTCAAGGTCTATTACGGGATATTTACTACCGATGTTTACACGCAGGTATTGTCCCTCGATGTATTTCTCTTTGTAGGCATACCGCAGCTCCAGGCCAACCTCGCTGCTGGTGGTACTGTTTGACGGATTTCCATTGTTGTCGTTAAATATACCTACAGATGGTAATGGCGCATAAGGCGTAAACTGGCGGTGCTGAAGAATAAGCTTGTGGCTGAAGCCACTGAAATATTCCTTATAGAACTCGAAACGCTGATCGTCTGAAAATGCGAGCTTCCAGGGAACGCCGGCCTTGCGGAACAGGGAGCTGAATATGTTGTCGGAGCCAAGCTGATCGTAGTAATTAGTGGCCTGATCGATGTCATGCACATAGTAGCCATACAGGTACATACGCGGATGGCGACTGAGCAGCCAAAGGCCTGTGCCACCGTATTTGAAACGGTTATCGTTATCGCCATAAGCGAGAAAGGCGGTAACGTGGGCATCTTTCAGTTTCCTGGGAGTGCCGATGGATAGGCGAAAACGATTGCCCTCGACAGGATTATGGCTGTAAATATAAAAATACGGGCCAAGCTGTATGGGCCCAAAATCCTTTACTCCACTGGCAAGGAAGGTGATGGTATTTTTATAAACAGTAGTAATGGGCATACTGTTTATAGTGTCTACCATCTTGTTGATGCCCTTTTCATTTTTAGTGAGCGTATCGGGGCGGTTCTTTGCCCACCAGTCATCGGACTTGAATTTGGCAGAGTCGGAACGGATAACCTCCTCTTTCCAGCGAGGGTCATCGAGCACATTGCTTACAGAGGTATCGTTAATTACAATGTTGTGGTAGGTAGTGGTTTTACGGCCTATAAAGCCGGGCAGTTTATTTGAATTATATGCGGTGAAATTGGCAACAAACTTGTCTTTAATGCAAAACCAGTCAGTGTCGTTAACAGGTGCAAATTCCTGGTAAAGGCTGATGCGGTCGACCCAGTTTATATTGGCCAACTTAGATACATCCATACTCATGCGCTGTATAGCATAGAGCGAATCGACCACCCAGAAATCGCCAGTGAAGCAATTCTCACCGGGGCGGCGGGGCGTGAACTGAACGAGTATAATACTGTGTCCATAAGCTTTCTCTGTGTCCTTGATAGTGTACTTGTAGTAAAAAAGAGCGTCGTTGTTGATAGGGCTTATAAACTTCTTATCGAACACGGGGATAAAGTTGCGATACACATTTACATTCTGATAAAGAGAACCGAGGTACTTTATAACGTTCTGGTTATTGATGCCCTTGATCATGCTGGCTTTGATAAACTCTCTTTGCTTTTTAGGATGCGCCTGGTAATAATAATCAGATAAAGTTTCCGTGAGATAGAGCGGAAGAAATGGCTTGGTATCGGAAGAAGTATCAATGTTATCGAAAATGAAGCTGTAGCTCTTTAGTATAGGCAGCTTATCGAACTGGGAGCGGGAAAGCCTTTGCAGGTCGGCCTCCAGGCGGTTGTATGCTTCATAGCTATAGTTTTGGGTACGATCAGGGTTATTATATGGCTTGCGGGCTATGATCTTGCGCATAAGCACTACGGCAGGGTCTTCGCCTGCATGTACCACTACTTCGCTGAGCGATGTTTCTGAGCGGCCCAGCTCTATAATGTAATTGTAATCGTGCTGGGTTTTCTTTAGTATTTTATTTACGGCTGTGTAGCCAAGCGCCTGTATATGCAGGGTATCACCTGGGAGCTTGTCTGTCTTGATTATAAAATTACCATCAAGGTCGGCAGATGTGCCTACCTGGGAATGAGGGAATAAAACTATGGCAAAAGGTATGCCCTCGCTGGTGTTTCGGTCTTCTACTTTTCCATTAATGACGTAACCTGGAGACTGCGGAACCTTAGTTATTTGAGCAGCAACAGAATCTGCGGCTTTTTTAGTGGGGTTAGCGGTTATGTGGGCTGTGGTATCTCTTACGGTTGTATCTGTGATTGTAGGGGCAGTATTGTGAGCGCTATCAGCATGGTGCAGGGTGTCGGATGTTTGGGCGAACGCCGACGAAGTAAAGAGTAACAGGAAAATGACAACAAGTATATTTCTAAACGCCATAAGCAACCACCCAATCGTGAAGCAATGTACCGATTTGCCGTAAGTATAAAAAACTTTGGTCGGTGAACGGTGCGAAACAATAGGTTACCATACTAGTATTAGCGGTAGACGGGAATTAAGTGATAAAGCTATTG
Organism: Bacteroidota bacterium; assembly: GCA_013285595.1. Lineage (GTDB taxonomy): Bacteria > Bacteroidota > Bacteroidia > Chitinophagales > Chitinophagaceae > Nemorincola. Next base: position 3,900 of record JABDHF010000099.1, on the reverse strand, counting down.
AGCCATTCAAATCTGTATCTTTGCGCGCAAAAAAACAGAATTTGGCCTCTAAGATAAAAGTTGCGGCGGTTAGTTACCTGAATACAAAACCACTGCTATACGGAATAGAACGAAGTGACCTGGCAAATGATATAGAATTAATAGTGGACTACCCTGCCCAACTTGCCAAAAGCCTGCAGGGAGGGAGCATTGACCTTGCATTGCTGCCTGTGGCTGCAATACCGTCTATTACGGGCGCAAATATAATAAGCGACTATGGGATAGCGGCCGATGGCAATGTAGTGTCTGTGGCCCTGTTCAGCCAGGTGCCTATGGATGAAATTAAAACGGTGTATCTTGACTATCAGTCGCGCACATCTGTGCGCCTGGCGCAACTGCTGCTGGCGAATCACTGGAAAAAGAAGGTGGAATACAAGCCTGCGAGTGAGCACTATATAGATTACATAAACGGCACTGACGCGGGGGTGATCATTGGCGACAGGGCGTTACAGCAGCTTTCTAACTTTGATTATGTATACGACCTGTCGGCCGCGTGGAAAGCGTATACGGGCCTTGATTTTGTGTTTGCGGCCTGGGTGGCGAATAAAGAATTACCTGTAGATTTTATAGAACGATTCAATAAAGCCAATGCGATTGGACTTGATCATTTAGATGAAATAGTGGCTGCTAATCCATTCCCTTATTACGACCTTCATACTTACTATACTGATAATATTAAATACTATCTGGACAGTGAAAAAAGGAAAGGGCTGGCCAGGTTCCTGGCGTTTATAGGTTAATAGGCTAATGAGTTAAAAAGTTGACGCTACTTCTTTTTCCTTTTTGGGATATATTGGATAACTTTTTTTTGTTCTTGTGGCTCCGCTTCCACCCCTGTTTTGCTAGAGTCTGCTACCATTTCATTGAGCTTGTCGACTTCCGGCTGGGTGAGGTAGCGCCACTTGCCGAGGGGGATATTGGCTAGCTGCACGTTCATTATGCGTACCCGTGTTAGTGTCACCACCTTATACCCCAGGAACTCGCACATGCGCCTTATTTGCCTGTTGAGGCCTTGTGTAAGTATTATTCTGAACCGCCTGCCGCCTTCCTGGCGTACAAAGCACTTCTTTGTCTGCTTGCCGAGGACGGGCACGCCATTGCTCATCTGCCTGATAAAATTGTCGTCTATGGCTTTGTCAACGGTAACGATGTATTCCTTCTCGTGGTTGTTGCTGGCGCGGAGCACTTTGTTTACAATATCGCCATCGTTGGTGAGAAATATAAGCCCATCGGAATCTTTATCTAGCCTGCCGATTGGGAATATACGCTTAGGGTAGCCTATGAAATAGATGATGTTCGACTTGTCTTTTACATCTGTGGTGGAGGTAACGCCAACCGGCTTGTTGAAGGCTATATAGATGGGGCGTTTTTTTGACGTTTTTATTGGCTCACCATCTATCTCTACTACGTCACCGGTATTCATCTTGGCGCCGGGTAATACCAGTTCTCCATTTACAGTTACTCTTGCCTGCTCTATAAGCTTGTCGGCTTCCCTGCGGGAGCAGAAGCCTGATGCGCTGATGTATTTGTTGAGGCTGGTCTGGTCGTTGTTCATTAAGCGCAAAAATAGTATTTAATAATTGCGCGTGTCTAAATTTGACAACTTTTGAAAAGTTGTCAAATTGCAATCTGTCAAAACAAAAATCCTTCCATTGTTCTACATTTGATTCCTAAAAAAACAAACATGAGCCAGGTACAGGAATTTAATGACTACAGGTCGAAAATGAACGAAGTGATACTGGGTAAGCAAAACAAGGTGATCAACCGGCTGTTTAACCTGGATACCAATACTTATGCAGAGGGCGCATTAAATACCCGGACCAAAGAAATGCTGGGGCTGGTAGCCAGCATGGTGCTGCGATGCGATGATTGTATCAAGTACCATCTACTTAAATGCCATGAGCAAAATATTTCTACCGAAGAGATATATGAAATATTTGCAGTGGCGAACATTGTAGGCGGGACTATTGTGATACCACATACGCGGAGAGCGGCTGAGTTTTGGGAAGAGTTGATTAATGGTTAATTACCGTGTTTCGTGTGGGTATTGATATTCCGGTTTTATTCTGCTTGGAAGGGAATGTTAATATTACTTTATAGTGGCCATGTAGATTGAATTTACGGCATGAAGTTTTATTGTTATACGCCGGATGAGCGAAATGGATCCGGCGTATGAAGACAGGAATATTTTTAGCGGCAGTAGTAACACTGGCAATAAATACACTAACAGCACAAGAAATAGATAACACCGCATCTTACAAGAACATCAATGCAGACAGATACTTACAGCTTAATCTGAATAACGATGTGCTAAACCAAACAGACCAGCAATATACCGAAGGTGCAAGCCTGGAATTAGTAGCGCCATGGATAAAAGACTTTCCATTGTCTAAATTGCTGATACGGCCTTTTGCTATAAAAAGATATGGATTGGGGATAGAACAGGGCTGCTATACGCCAAATCTTAAAGATGGGGACGAGAAATCTTATGACAGACCTTTTGCGTCTACCCTTTTTCTAAAGAACTTTGTGATAACTGTAGATACTATTGATAAACAACGCTTTTCCTCTACCATAAGTACGGGCATAATAGGCCCCGATGCGCTGGGAGGGCAGTTACAGGATGAATTTCATACGGCGATCAATGATTATGTATCGCCTGGGTGGAAGTACCAGATACAGAACGACGTGATACTCAATTACGGCGTCAACTATGAGAAGCAAATAGTGGCTTACAAACACCTGTTTTCTATAGATGCAGAAGCAGCTGCGCGAGTAGGTACATTAAGTGATAAGATAAGCCCTGCGCTGAACATCATGTTTGGTTATTTTGAATCTCCCTTCAGTAATGAACGTATGCCCAATAAGTTTAAGATTTATGTGTACGACCACCCGCAAGCAGATATTGTGGCTTACGATGCTACCTTGCAAGGTGGGGCATTTACCAAAAGTCCTTACACCATGCCTGCCGATACAGTATCGCGCGGTGTTTTCATGAACCGTAGCGGTATAGTGCTGGCGTATAGAGGTGTTTACTTTGAGTACTTTCATTGCTTTCTTACTCCCCAGTTTTCGGGTGGCACCCAGCATTCGTGGGATGGGGTGCAGTTAGCGATCTTGTTGAAGTAATTAATATTTTTTTGTAACTTCGTCTTTATGTCAGCGACAAAAAATAAGAAATCGAACCTTGTCTTTCCTTCTGACGCACCAATGAGTAAGGAAGAGTTAGTAAAGCTGATAAAAGAAGCAGAGAAAGGTCCATTTTATACTTCAGCCGAGGCAAAACAAGCCCTTAAAGAATGGAGCAAGAAGTACTCCCTGTAATATTTTCTACAAATACACTTCAATGTCTTCAGGCAATCTATGAATATGGCGCTGAAACCTTTTCACCAACCATTGCAGAAAAGTTCGTTGCTGAGTTAATTCAAAAACTGGATGGACTATCTAATACTTATATGATCCATGCAGAATGTCGTTTTTTGCCGACAAAGTCTAAAAAATACAGGATGTTCACTTTTGTTTCTTACCTAGTTATTTATCGCATAACTATAGAGCACATAGCTGTTTTAACTATCATTCATAAAAGCCGGAGCATTGCCACAATTAGAGTCTCAAGGAGAATAAAAATTAAATAATTCTCTTTTAACAATATTTTCAATAGTAGTCTTTATGGAAAACAAATGTGTGTGCATCTAGTATGAAACACACATTTTATGTACCCGAGACTCAGCTTCTTCTCCATTCTTTTTTTGTGCAGTTGCCAACATCTGAGCAGCATGCCGGTTAGCTCTACAACCGCTATTAATGAGCGGGTGGACAGTATAGTGGTTGTGAAGAACAAACGCGAGATACAGTTATACA
>JABDHF010000098.1:405-9124 GCA_013285595.1 Bacteroidota bacterium | reverse complement strand
CTTTTTATGATAATTTTTTCTTTGCAAACGCTTCTGCGGCAGCTATTGCCGCGCAATTTATAATGTCAAGGTTACCGGCAAATGAAGGGAGGTAATCGCCTAGCCCGCGCACGCGCACCATACATGCCAGCCTGCCGTTTTCCAGCATGGGCTCCAGTATCAGCTCGTAGCCGGGTATGTAGGTTTGCAGTTTGGCCACCATGGCATGTATAGCTGTTTTGGTAGCTTCCAGGTCGGGGTTACTGATCTTGGCAAATACCGTGGTTTGCATATCCACGCAGGGCACAGCAGGGTTCAGGTTCAGTATCGCTTTAGACCTGTTGCTTTGTGAGAACGACTGTATGCCTTGCTCTGTGGTCTGCAGGTATTCGTCAAGATTTATCCTCGTAGCCGGCCCGGCGCTGCGCGATGCTATGCTCGATATTGTTTCTATATAGTCTATCTCTTTATTCACGCTGGCAATAGCATAGGCTAGTGGTATAGATGCCTGCCCGCCGCACGTTACCATGTTCAGGTTATCTTCTTCCAGGCAGTCGCTCATATTTACCGCCGGAATGCACATCTTCCCCACCCGGGATGGGGTAAGGTCTATAGCTATCAGTCCCAGTTTCTTAAAAACCTTCGAGTAGTTGTAGTGGTCTTGTGCGCTGGTAGCGTCAAAAACAAGGTCCAGTTCTCCCGCCTTTTCCACAATAGCGTCAATGCTGTTTGGCGATACAGGTATGCCCATGGCGCTTGCCTTTTTCATGCCCGGTGAGCTCAGGTTGCGGCCTGCACATAGTATGCACTCCAGTTTGTCAGACCGCATGATCTTCACCAGCAGGTCTGTGCCTATATTTCCTGTTCCTATTATTGCGGTTCTTAGCTTTCTTTGCACTGTTACGTTTTTATATAGGGTAGTTAGTATTAATATTATTCATTATTCCGCCTGCCCTTTTGGTAAACCAAAGTAACAGTGTTTTTTCAAACCGCAAATATACGTCGCGAAAATGTTATATTTTCGGCCTTTCAATACACCGGGTATTGCTAACTGCATAAATGCAAGTATTTCAATATGGCTATTAAAGATACCAAAACGGATTTTAAAGATAATAAATTATCAAAAGCTGATTTCATAGGGCAAATGCACGAAATGCACAAAGCGCTGTTTGATTTCGCTGGTAACCTCGCAGATACCGAGATCTCAAAAATTGAGATAGAAGATAACAATGTGATCTTTACCACCCGCAAAACTGACCTTATCCCCGGTGGCGTTAAGTTTTATGTAGATGCGCTGGATAAACGCATTACGCCACTTGAGGCATTCAACTTTGGCCAGTATGAGCAGGAAGACTCTGAAATGCTCTACAGGCTGGTGAACAATGGTGACATAATATTCGATATTGGCGCTAATATAGGCTGGTATGCCAATAACCTGGCCAGGAAACTGCCCGATTCTGTGATTTACTGTTTTGAGCCGATACCGGAAACCTTTGCGCAGGTAACAAGAAATACGGAGCTAAACGGGTCGCAGAACATTAAGCTCAATAATTTTGCGCTGTCTGATGCTGTGCAAACGCTGACCTTCTATTACTCACCCAGCGTTACCGGCGCATCGTCTTCGGTAAACATTACCGAAAACGACAGCATGGTAAAGCTGGAATGCCAGGCAAATACGCTTGATAATTACTTTAAAGAAAACAATATATCACGCCTCGATTTCATAAAGTGCGATGTTGAAGGCGCTGAATTTATGGTGTATAAAGGTGGCGCAGCAACCATAGCCCAGCAAAAACCTATAGTTTTTAGCGAGATGCTCAGGAAATGGGCCGCTAAATTCAACTACCACCCAAATGATATTGTAGACTTCTTTAAGCAATTTGGTTACAACTGCTATACTTCGCACAAGGGCCGGCTGGTAATTGTGGACAGGATAACGGATGATACTATGGAAACAAACTTCTTCTTTCTGCACCCTGAAAAACATGCTGATAAGATAAAAGAGCTGGCAGCCTGATAACCATTAAACCTGTTTCTTTTGAATAATATTATAAAAGAAGACATTGCCCGCATTATCACCGGCTTTAATGACTGGGACAGGTTTCGGGATAAGACCGTACTTATCTCCGGCGCCAACGGCTTTTTACCGTCGTATCTTGTAGAAACATTTTTAGCGCTCCATAAGTCTTATAATACCTCCGTAATAGCGCTGGTGCGGAATAAGGAAAAGGCCGAAAAACGGTTTAGCCACTTATTAAACAACTCTAATTTAAAGATCTGGGTGCAGGATGTTAGCGAGCCTGTACACATAGAAGATAAAATACATTTCGTTATCCATGCCGCCAGCCAGGCAAGCCCTAAGTATTACGGCATAGACCCCGTAGGTACGCTCAACGCCAATGTGCTGGGCACCATAAACCTTGCAAACCTTGCCCGCAAAAATGAGGTGGAGTCATTCCTATACTTCAGCTCAGGCGAGGTATACGGCCAGGTAAAAGACGAAGAAATGCCGGTAAAGGAAGATACCTTTGGCTCGCTTAACTGTGCCAACGTACGCGCCTGCTACGGCGAAAGCAAAAGGATGGGCGAAACCATTTGTGTATGCTACCATGCCCAATACGGTGTTAATGCCAGGATCGTAAGGCCATTTCATACCTATGGCCCCGGCATCGCGCTGGATGATGGGCGGGTATATGCCGACCTGGTTGCCGACGTTGTGAATAAACGAAATATAATATTAAAGAGCGATGGCAGCGCCATACGGCCCTTCTGCTATCTTACAGATGCTACCATCGGCTTTCTCACCATACTCACAAAGGGCGAAAACGGCCTGGCATACAATATAGGCAACCCACAAGAGGAATATAGCATATTAGAACTTAGCAAAATACTGGTGGGCTTATACCCCGAACTGAACCTGGAAGTGATGATAAACAACCCCATCACCAATGCCAGCTATCTGAAAAGCCCTATATTAAGAAATACACCAAGCATTGACAAAGCTATGCAACTGGGCTGGAAGCCGGAGACATCGGTAGTGGAGGGTTTCAGGAGAACAATTGCCAGTTTCCTTTAATATAATTTATATATCCATAATGTCTCCCTGCCATAAGCGGCGTTACAATTATTATTTATATTTTTGGCCAAAAGTGTGCTATCTGCATGGATCATAAAAAGTTACAGGGCCAGCTAAGGCTAAAGATATTGGGGTTGCATCATATGGCTGGTTCCGGCCATATAGGGTGTTCGCTTAGCTGTATAGATATGATGATCAGCATCCTGAAGTTCAGGGATCCGGCAGACACCTTTATTTTGTCGAAAGGCCATGCTGCTACGGCGCTGTACACCATAATGAACGAAATAGGCGAGATACCGGACGAGGCCATGGATACCTTTTACAAAAATGGTACTACCCTGCCCGCTCACCCGGTGCCACTGAAATATAAAGCCATCCCGTTTGCCACAGGGTCGCTGGGCCACGGTATGCCGCTGGGCACAGGTATTGCCAAAGCAAAAAAACTAAAGGGTACCGATGGCATCAGCTATGTGCTGATGAGCGATGGCGAAACAAACGAAGGCACATCGTGGGAGGCAGGCCACTTTGCGGTAACTAACAAGCTGGACAACCTGGTGGTATTCGTAGACAAGAACGGCTTGCAGGGTTTTGGCAGCACACAAGATATACTGGGCGATACCGCTGCTGCAAACAAATGGGAAGCCATAGGCTTCGAAGTAGCAGAGGTGGATGGCCACAGTATAAGCGCCATGGTGGAAGCGAAGGAAAAGCTGGCTGCCAGCAAAAATGGCAAGCCCAAGATGATCATAGCCCACACAGTAAAAGGAAAAGGCGTGCCACACATGGAGAACAAAATGGAATGGCATTACCTGCCCATGACAGAAGATATGTATACAGACGCTATTAAAAAAATAAATACAGATTACGGCATTTAGCCCGCAGTAAACCGATAAAATGAGAAAACATTTTTCAGCGTTCCTGGAGAAAGTAGTTACGGAGAACGACGACATAGTTTTTATAACCGGCGACCTGGGCTACAACGCCCTGGAAAACCTGGTGGATAAAATGGGCGACCGCTTTATCAATGCCGGCGTAGCTGAGCAGAATATGGTGGGGATGGCTGCCGGCATGGCATCGCAGGGATATCGTGTTATCTGCTACAGCATTGCGCCGTTCGTAGTTTATCGCTGCCTGGAGCAGATACGCAACGATGTGTGCTTTCATAATATGCCGGTATATATAGTGGGCAATGGTGGCGGCTATGGCTATGGCATCATGGGCTCATCTCACCACGCTATTGAAGATATAGGCACGCTCAGTGCGCTGCCCAATATGCGGTGCTACATACCGGCCTTTATAGAAGATATGAATGCCTGCCTGGGCGAAATGTTTGCCCGCAGAGGCCCGGCTTATTTCAGGCTCGGCCTCGGCAAAAATATGCCGGCAGATATGTCGCTTACCACCTACGGTGCAGCTACCGGCCAAAACAACAATGCAGCACTAACCATAATAGCACAAAGCCCGGTAGCCAACAACCTGGTGGCAGCGCTGCAGCAGCCAGGTGTAAGCGCTAAAACCGATGTGTTCATCATAAACAAAATGCCGCTGGCGGAGTTGCCCGACGATATAACTGCCAGTATTAAAAAGACTGGAAAGGTGCTGACGATAGAGGAGCATGTGGCTATAGGCGGCCTGGGCAGTGCGGTATCACTGCTGGTAAATGAAGCCGGCGTACCGGTAAGCAAATTTAAGAGCCTGCATGCCGAAGGGTACCCCGGCGGGCTGTATGGCAATCAGAGCTATCACCAGCAGGAGAGCGGGCTGGACGAGCAGAATATAACCCGTGTCATAAACACATACTTCTAAGCGCAATGAACAATTACGCAGAGCTGCAGGCTAAAATAAAAAAGCTGGAAGGCCCCATATTTGTTTTTGGGGCCAGCGGCTTTATTGGCGCTAATCTTATTAAGGATGCATTCACCGTTCGTGAAGATTGCTACGCCATTACCCACGATGCCAACAGCGCATGGCGGCTGAAGCTGCTGAATATACCTACCAAGAACATCCTGCATTGCGATATTACATCGGCCGCATCAGTTAAAAACATTTTTGGGCTATACAACCCCAAAACCATCTTCAACCTTGCAGCTTACGGCGCTTACAGCAAGCAAAGCAATGTGCAGCTCATATATGAGACCAATGTAAACGGCACTGTAAACATCCTGGATTGCTGTGGCGATGCAGCCGCGTACATACATGCAGGCAGCAGCTCTGAATACGGCACTAACTCTGCTGCCCCGCTGGAGAACGACCAGCTGGAGCCAAACAGCCACTACTCCGCATCAAAGGTTTCTGCCTCCTATATTATCCAGTACTACGCCAGGTATAAAAAAGTGCCTGCGCTGAACCTGCGCCTTTATTCCGTATACGGCGCATGGGAAGAGCCAGACCGTTTGGTGCCTGTGGTAATAGAAAGGGCAAGGGCAGGCGGCTATCCTAAACTTGTAGAGAAAGAGATAAGCCGCGATTTTGTGTACATCACAGATACAGTAGAGGCATTTGTAGATGCAGCGCTGAACATCACGCCGGCTATCAACGGTAACTCTTACAACATTTGCACCGGGCAGAAAACAACACTTGGCCAGCTTATAGATCTCGTAAGGTCAGAATTCAAGATAGCCGAAGAGCCGGTATGGGGCGGCATGCAAAACCGCAACTGGGACCTTAAAGACTGGTATGGCAACCCCGCAAATACGAATAAAGACCTGGGGTGGAAAGCATCGACCCCGCTTAGGGAAGGCCTTAGGGAAACCTATAAATGGCACGAAGACATTAACTATACGGGTGTCATTTTACCGGCGTTTAACAATCCACGCCTCAATGCCAAGATCAGCGCCATTATTGCCTGCTATAAAGACAACCAGGCAATACCAGTAATGTATGAGCGGCTGGTAAAAATGTTTAACGAAACAAAGCTGCGCTATGAGATCATATTTGTGAACGATTGCTCGCCCGATGATTCAGAGCAGGTAATTGCAGCCATCGCAGCAAAAGACCATAATGTTATCGGCATCAGCCACTCCCGCAATTTCGGCTCCCAGTCTGCTTTTTTAAGCGGTATGGAAATATCTACCGGCGATGCAGTGGTGCTAATGGATGGCGATCTGCAAGACCCGCCAGAGATCATACCCCTGTTCTACGCAAAATGGGTGGAAGGCTGGGATGTAGTATACGGTAACCGGGTGAAACGTGAAATGTCGTTCTTTATGAACATCATTTACAAAACCTTTTACCGCATATTCCGCAGCCTGTCTTACATAAAGATACCGGTAGATGCAGGCGACTTCTCCATGATCGATAAAAAGGTAGTGCGTGAGCTGATAAACCTGCCGGAGACTGAGATATTCCTGCGTGGCCTCAGGGCATGGGTAGGCTTTAAGCAAATGGGCGTAGACTATGTGAGGCCGGAGCGTATGTTTGGCAAGAGCACCAACAACTGGCGCCGCAATATAGGCTGGGCCAAAAAAGCCATCTTCTCTTTCAGCTTCGTGCCGCTGGAGATGCTCAGTTACCTTGGCTTTATACTCACAGGCGTATCGTTCCTGGCTATGATAGCGCAGATATTTGCCCGTATACTGTACCCTGATGTACCGCACGGCTTAGCTACTATCATTGTGCTGGTGCTGTTTTTTGGGGGCATCCAGCTATTGGCGGTTTCTGTGCTGGGCGAGTACCTTGCCAAGATATTTGAAGAAAGCAAAGCCCGCCCTAAGTTCATCAGGAGGTCTGTTATTTATAAAGGCAAATTATTGAACACATCTACAGAGATCGAGAATTTCAAAAAAGATAACCAGGTGGTCAAATAAAGTCTATGGCTAAATATAATTACATAACAAAGGAGTGTTTGTTTTGCGATGGCACCAACGCTACCGATCACCCGCTGCTGTATAAAAAGAACTTCAAAGATGAAGACCTTAATGCAGAAGTATTCTCTGCCCGCAGGACTACCGAGCATTTTCACTACGACATGCTGAAGTGCCGGAACACCGGGCTTATCTTCTCAAGGCACATACTCGACGATAATACGCTCAATGAATTATATAAAGGTAGTGTAGTAACGTTTGGCGAGCAGACTGAATTCATCAAAAGGGATTACTGGCAGCCGATAAAAGAATATGTAAAGAAATGGAAAAAAGGAAAGGCGCTCGACATTGGCTGCAGTAACGGCTTCTTTCTCGAAGTGCTTAAAGACAACGGATATGCCGATGTATATGGCGTAGAGCCCGGCGAAGAACCAAAGAAAATAGCCCGTGCCGATGTGCGCGATAATATCCACACAGGCTTTTATGGCCCGGGCTTATACCCTGCCGATCACTTCGACCTCATCACCTGCTTCCAGACGCTCGACCACCTTAGCGATCCGCTGGGCATGCTTAAAAACATGTACCAGAATGTAAAGCCCGGTGGCAATGTGTATATGATCATGCACAATACCAAGGCGCTGCAGGCAAAGTTGTTTGGAGAAAAATCGCCCATCATTGATGTGGAGCATATCTATTTATTCAACAAAGAGAACCTGCCCCAACTCTGCGAAAAAGCAGGCTTCAAAGTAGTTTCGGTATTCGATGTAAAAAACGGCTACCCTTACAGCTATTGGGTGAGGATGTCTCCATTACCATTGAAAAAACTGTGGATAGGCCTGTTTAAAGCCCTGGGCATGTATAGTAAGATACTAGCCATAAATGCCGGCAACATGGGCATTATACTGGAAAAATAGATGCTAGATCAAAGTCACTTACAAAGATTCAGGATGAAGACTATACGCCTATGCAAATACCCAACACAGTTTTTGATGTTTATTCCGGGGCAATAAAATTGCACCCGTTGCTGTGTTTCATTCAAATAAGCGACTTTTCCGATCTCTTACGCCTGTTCATTATTTCTATACCAGCTTTCTGTCTTTTCCGGGTATACAGCGCTTCAAATAAAGATGCGATCCCGGCCGTCTGCAACGATCCTTTTTCTTTTAGCGAAATACTGCTGATAGGCACTGCGGTTAGCGGCGGGTTTTACATGCTTTTTTTTTCGCTATCGCAATGGATATGGTCATTCAACCCAAAGATCCCGGAAGCAGACTTCAATCCATACGTTAGGTGGTGCGTTTCCCAACACGATGGCATTGAAAGCTTTGTGCTATATGTACTCATGTTTGCTATCATTTTGAGTGCTTTGCTGATTACTAATTGGGTGCTGAAAGTCCGCGATAACAAAAAAACACACTTCTTTCTGCTCACTGTCTTTTTTACTATTGCCAGCTATTACTTTATCAAGATCGACTTTATTCCGCCCGCGCTGCTAAAAAATCCAAACAATCTATATCTTCCTCTTATCGTGCTCTTTCTGAGCTGGGGTATTTATGTGCTTTACCATAAGCATTTTTATCTTGCGGCGCTATGCATTTTGCTCATCTCTGTGTTCGTGGGTTTCATCTCAGTTCTTCCTACCAGCATTAACGATTTTGGATATATTGTAGCCCCCGCGCTACGCTTGCTTCACGGGTATAAATTGTCGCATATATACTTTCAATACGATGTTTATCTTTCTCTTTTAGTTTTAATATGCAAACAACTAGATCTTAATCTGGCCCTTGTTCCATACCTGGGAGAGATCTCGTTTTCACTGCTTTTCATCGGTGTATTTTTCTTTGCGCATCGTTTTTTCAAA
>JABDHF010000098.1:0-395 GCA_013285595.1 Bacteroidota bacterium | reverse complement strand
GTTAGGTTTTATGCCATACCATTCGATCCTGTAAGTACCTTTCAGGTTACACCTCTCCGGCTTGACCTTTGGATCATTATTTTGCTCATTGCCAATAAAAAAGGAATCTACAGTTGGGGCCTGGGTATGTGCCTGGGGTTGCTGGTACTGCTACACCGAAATTTAGGCCTTATTTACTTAATAGCCTACATAGAACTACTTGTAATATTGTTAATCTTCGACATTGTTCCGCTTATTAAAGAAAACAATATCAGCGTCAGTTCTTGTTACTCAGTTTTTGCCAGGCATCTTAGGCTATCCAGAATAAATCTCCTCATTATAAGCGCCGCTATTATCCTTTGCTTTATTTTATTTGGCGGATTATTTTCAGCCAGTGCGTCGCTTTATAGAAAATT
>JABDHF010000097.1 GCA_013285595.1 Bacteroidota bacterium | reverse complement strand
TGTAAAGCAAGTAGCTATAGCCAGACTTTGCAAACTTCGTTTTGGCATCGGCATAGTTATCTTTTGCATAGCTGTATTCTATGTTGTCTTTGTTCTTTAGCTTGTTTACAAACATGCCGCTCTCGTCTACAACTTCCACCGTTTTTTTGTCGCCGAGGTCGTTTTGACGGGAGACAATAAAACCGACAAGGCCTATCATGCCAAAAAACAGCACGGGTACAAGAAAGGTCATTACTATAAACGACTTCTTTTTTACCCTCGATAAATATTCCCGTTGTATAATGAGGATTATCTTGTTCATAGCTTAGCTGATTTACTTACTGCCTGGATAAATATTTCGTTCATAGTAGGGATGATCTCCTCTACTTTATTGATAGCCACACGCGGCAACATGTATTGCAGTACATCGTTCACCTTACTGCCGGCGTTTATTCTAAGGGTCATTTGTGTGTGGCTGTCGAGGTTGGTCTCTGACAGCACTGTAAAGGGTGCGTTATCGTTTGCCAGTTGCTTAGCCCCTTCGTATTCCAATATATAGGTGCCATTGCGGTAGGTGTTGCGTATGTCTTTTACTTTTCCGTCGAGTATTTTGCGGGAGCGATCGAGCAATGCTATAGAGTCGCATAGCTCCTCAACAGATTCCATACGGTGCGTGGAAAAGATGATGGTTGCGCCTTTTTTGTTCAGCTCCAGTATCTCGTTCTTTATGATCTCTGCATTTACGGGGTCGAAGCCGGTGAAAGGCTCATCGAGTATCAGTAGCTCGGGCTCGTGCATCACTGTGGCTACAAACTGTGCCTTTTGCTGCATGCCCTTTGATAGTTCTTCAATTTTTTTATTCCACCAGCCTTGTATCTCTAGTTTTTCGAACCAGTATTTTGTGCGGCGGCGGGCTTCTGGCATACTCAGGCCCTTTAATCTTGCGAAGTAGAGGATCTGCTCTCCGATCTCCATTTTTTTGTACAGGCCACGCTCTTCGGGCAGATAACCAATGCGCTCTATGTGCGACTGGTTGAGCTTTTCGCCGTTGAAGAATATCTCGCCGGAATCTGGCGCGGTGATCTGGTTGATGATGCGGATCAATGAAGTTTTGCCGGCGCCATTAGGCCCGAGCAGCCCAAAGACTTTACCCTTTTCAATCTCTATGCTTACGTCGTTGAGGGCTTTTTGACTGGCATACTGCTTTACTATATTGCGGATGCTGAGCATGTACGAAAATATTACTGACGTAAAATAATATTTTTCCCAATAGAATTATTGTTCCCACGTTTATTATTCGAAAAGTATGCGAGACAGGTTGCCAGAGAGCAGGTCCCTACGGGGCATACGTCCACGATAATGGCGATTTTCTACAAAGCGGTAGCCCCTACGGGGCATATCGTATTGTATAATAAACATGTGGGTACACGCAGGCCTAAAAGAATGGATCTGCTAAAATGGCGTGGTGTATATATCTTAATTCATAAAAACTATGATCCCTTATCAATGTTAGCTCAGCAAGATTTTCCCCGTCATCTCTACTGGTATCGTAATACCCATGTAGCTGAGAATGCTTGGGGCTATGTCGCCAAGCTTGCCGTTGTTTAATGCGCCTGTATAATCATTTGATATCAGGAACAGAGGCACCAGGTTGAGCGTATGCGCGGTATTTGGTGTGCCGTCGGTGTTAATCATAAAATCGGCATTGCCGTGATCGGCCGTAAGGAATATGGCATAGTCGTTTTCCAGCGCTACAGGCACTATCCGGCTTACACAGGTATCCACGGTTTCTACAGCCTTTATTACTGCTTCCCAAACGCCGGTATGGCCCACCATGTCGGCATTGGCAAAGTTGAGACAGATAAAGTCTGCGCTTTGTGCGGCTATTTCGGGCAAAATGGCTTCGGTTACTTCGAATGCGCTCATTTCGGGTTTCTGGTCGTAGGTGGTTACGGTGCGCGGGGAGGGTATCATTATGCGGCGCTCACCATTAAAAGGCTGCTCCCTGCCACCGGAAAAGAAGAAGGTGACATGCGGGTACTTTTCTGTCTCGGCTATGCGTATCTGGGTTTTTCCGTTTGCTTCCAGTACTTCGCCCAGCGTGTTTGTAAGGTCTTTGTTCTCAAATATGATACCTACATTTTTATAGCTTTTATCATACTCCGTCATGGTGACGTAATGAAGATCGAGTGGGTGCATATTTTGCTCTGCAAATGCCTGCTGTGTCAATACAACGCTGATCTCCCGGCAACGGTCGGTACGGAAGTTAAAGCATATTACTACATCGCCGTCTTTTATTGTAGCTACAGGCATATTGTTGCTGTCACAAACAATTATTGGCTTGATGAACTCATCGGTAACGCCATCAGCATATGATTGTTCTATAGCTGCCAGCGGGTTTTGGGTGAGTATGCCAGTGCCATGCACCATGCCATCGTAAGCTACTTTTACACGCTCCCAGCGCTTATCCCGGTCCATAGCATAGAAGCGGCCTGTGATAGATGCAAGCTTGCCATCCGTTTCTTCTAAGTGCTCTTGCAGGTGGCTTATAAAATCGTGACCGCTTTTGGGGTCGCAATCGCGGCCGTCTGTAAAAGCATGCACCACGAAATTTACGTTATTCTTTTGCGCCAATGTGCATAGCTCCATAAGGTGATTGATGTGGGAGTGTACGCCGCCATTGCTCACCAGGCCCATAAAATGCAATGTTTTGCCGCCGGCTTTTGCGGCGGTAAAGGCTGCGTTCAATACCGGGCTACGCTCCAGTTCGCCATCTCTTACCGCTACGTTTATGCGCTGCAGTTCCTGGTACACTATTCTGCCGGCGCCTATATTCAGGTGGCCTACTTCAGAATTACCCATCTGGCCATCTGGCAAGCCTACAGCTTCGCCACAGGTGACCAATTCGGTATTGGGATATTTATTATAGAGCGATTTTACAAAAGGAGCATGGGCGTGGGCGATGGCATCTGCGACCTGTACTGCGCCGTGGCCCCACCCGTCCATTATGATGAGCATTGCTTTTTTAGACATGGCGCAAAAGTACTACCTATTGCACATTATAATCACAGCCTTTATCATTCTGTGTTCAGACACACCTTATAGAATAGTTAAAATTTATATTTTCCTTATGTTTTGCCTGCTTTTTTATAGGTAACTTAGACGTATCAATTTCTATCTATGAAATACAGGTTACTTACTGCATCTCTTATTTGCTTACTGCTTAATTCCCGAGCCTTTGCTGCCGAGTTATTTATACCTATGGATAAGACAGGGCAAACCAACCACCTCAAAGCTTACGGCATTGCCTTTGCAGCTATGCAAAAAGGAATAAAGGTGGACTGGCTACTTAACTATAAAGGTGGCAGCTTTGGGATGAAGGATAGTGATGAGCTGGAGCTGCTCTGCATGAAACGTGGGGTGAGCTTTGTAAAACTTTCAGATAAAAAGTACGCACAAATAGTAAAAGAAGTAAGCGGCAAATCGTTTGACGGGCAGATAGTGAAGCTGGAAAAAGCCCCTAAAATTGCCGTATATACCCCGCTGAACAAAGAACCATGGGACGATGCCGTGACGCTGGCGCTTACCTATGCTGAGATCCCGTTTGACAAGCTATATGCTGATGAGGTGCTGAAAGGCGACCTGGACAAATATGACTGGCTGCACCTGCACCACGAAGATTTTACAGGGCAGTATGGTAAATTCTGGGCGCAGTTCCACAACGCTGCATGGTATCAGCTTGACCAGAAAACGATGGAAGAAATGGCTGCAAGGAATGGCTATAAAAAAGTATCGGACATGCAGCTGGCAGTGGTAAAGAAGATACGCGATTTTGTAGCCACTGGCGGTAATATGTTTGCTATGTGTTCTGCTACGGAAACATTTGATATAGCGCTGGCCGCTGATGGAGTGGATATTTGCGATGTGCCGTTTGACGGAGACGCCACGGACCCCAACGCCCAGCAAAAACTTGATTTTGCAAAGACCTTTGCTTTTAAAGATTTTAAGATCTCGGCTAATGCTTATGAATATTCCCATTCTAACATTGATAACAGTAATTACAGACAGGTGCTGCCCCAGGCCCAGGATAACTTTACTTTGGTTACCCCGTCTGGCAAGCTCGATGCTGTGTCACTGATGCTTTGCCAAAACCATAGCCAAAACATAAAAGGCTTTATGGGACAAACAACTGCTTTTCGTAAAGAGGTGATCAAGCCGAATGTAATGGTACTGGGTAACAGGCTGCAGGCGCCTACAGATAAAATTCCCGAGGGTGTGACAGGGCTGAGAAGTAATTTTTATACACAAGACTATGAAGCCCGCTATATACATGGCGAATTTGGAAAAGGCTCATGGACATTTCTCGGCGGCCACGACCCGGAAGCTTATCAGCATAGGGTGGGCGATGCTACGACAGACCTCAGTAAATATCCGAACTCGCCAGGGTACAGGCTGATACTGAACAATGTGCTGTTCCCTGCTGTTAAAAAGACTGAGGTTCCGACGGTGGTGATGAATAAAACAACTGCACCAATGGAGTCGGAAAATATCCCGGTGAAAAATAATGGCGTAAAGATATACCCCAACCCTGCAAATGATGAACTCGTGATCTCACTGGCAACAGAAAAAATAGGGCAGGTGACGATAAGCAATATATCGGGACAGGAAGTATTTAACCATACCTATAATACACAGCAGGTGAGCGTAGATATGAATAGCCTGACACCGGGTATGTACCTGATAAAGGTGAATGGTGAATATGCGGGAAAGGTGGTAAAGCAGTAAACACAAGCTCAAAATATTCTACGCTTTCCTATTTCGTAACCTGCCGAATAAGATACCCCCTTCCATGCCAACCACTAAGCTATTAAAGGTGACATTTGAAAACATGCCGAATGAAAAGCCGAAACGCCTTGCAATAGCGAATTCAACTGTAGGGTTTATAAGCAGCCCGGCTGTAACCTGGGTTTTATGGGAATAAGTATAGTTAGAGTTAAATAACCCGCTATTGCCTTCATAATTTTCCGGAGTACGAATCATTCCAAGTGAAGCGCCACCTTTGACCGTATATCTTATTGCCTGGTGATCAGTATATAACACTTTGCCTAAACAAACGCCGGTCATGTATAAAGTTTGCTGCGGATTGGTTGCAATTAATCCCTGTTTGAAATCAGATGGGGCATTGGGATCGCGACGGGTGTCGAAAAATGCAATTACAGAAAGAATGTTATCATTGGGATATATTGTATTAATGCCGACCTTGCCAGACAGGTGGGTTCCATAACTAATAGCCATTTCTCCATACATAAATGGATTTTCGGATGTACCCCATTCCACGTTGCGCCTTTGTCCTGAAACATTGTAACTAATTAAAATTCCGGTTATAATAATCAGAAATGATCGCATTTAGTTACCGCTATTAAGGGCAGGCAAACAAATATAACTATTTAAATCTTTACAGAAGGCCGCCGTTCCCATTTACCTTTTAATAACTTTTAGGCCCAATCCAAATTACAAAATCTTAATTCCGAATTACAACCTTAAATTTGCCGCATGCAGAATTACTTAGAGGGCCTGAATGAGCAACAGCGGGTAGCTGTGGAGCATATGGATGGCCCCATTATGATAGTGGCGGGGGCAGGAAGCGGAAAAACCAAGGTACTCACTACACGTATAGCCCACCTTATGAATAAAGGGGTGGATGCTTTTAATATACTGGCGCTGACATTTACCAATAAAGCAGCGGCAGAAATGAAGGAGCGCGTGGAAAAAGCGCTAGGCAATACAGAAGCACGCAATCTTTATATAGGTACTTTTCACTCGGTTTTTGCCCGCATATTGCGCGGAGAGGCGCACAGGCTTGGCTACCCTAACAACTTTACTATATACGACACTGATGATGCCAAGAGCATTATAAAGGACATAGTGAAGGAAATGAACCTGGACGATAAGCATTACAAAGCTGCTTATGTATATAACCGCATCAGTGCGGCAAAGAACAGCCTTATAGACCCGGCGATATACAAGCAGGATACACAGATACAGCAGGAAGATGCGCGCACCACAAGGCCGCTGATAGGCGATATTTATGACGCTTATGCAAAGCGCTGCTTTAAAAATGGCGCAATGGATTTTGATGACCTGCTGTTTAAAATGTATGTGCTGCTTACTCATTTCCCCGAGGCGCTGGCGAAGTACCAGGGGCGTTTTCAATATATACTTATAGATGAGTACCAGGATACTAACCTGGCACAGTACGCTATTATAAAAATGCTGGGAGCAAGGCATGAGAATATATGCGTGGTGGGCGATGATGCGCAGAGCATCTACTCATTCCGCGGGGCTACGGTGCAGAATATCTTGCAGTTCCAGGATGATTATGAAGATGTGCAGATAGTGAAGCTGGAACAGAACTACCGCAGCACACAAACCATACTGAACGTAGCCAATAATGTAATAGGCAACAATAAAAACCAGATACCCAAAGAACTGTGGACAAGCAATGCCGAAGGTGAAAAAATAATGCTGGTACGCACGATGACCGATAATGACGAAGGCCGCTTTGTGGCCGATGCCATTAAAGAGCAGCAGATGCGCAACCACTATGCCAACAAAGACTTCGCGGTGCTATACCGCACCAATGCGCAGAGCCGCTCGTTTGAAGAAAGCCTGCGGAGGATGAATATACCTTACCGGCTGGTAGGCGGCACATCGTTTTACCAGCGCAAAGAGGTGAAGGATTACCTGGCTTACCTGCGCACCATAGTAAATACGCAGGATGAAGAAAACATAAAACGTGTTATCAATTATCCGGCGCGTGGCATAGGCAAAACGAGCATTGAGAAAATAATAGTACGGGCCAATGAGCTGAACAAAACCTTTTGGGAAATAATATCGGATCCAGAGACAAGTGGCGTAAGGTCTTCGCAGCTGGAGAATTTTGTGATGATGATACGGAGCTTCCAGGCAATGCTGGTGAAGCAAAATGCTTATGATGTGGCATTTGCAGTGGGTAAGCATACCGGGCTGGTGCAGGAGTTGTATAATGATAAGAGTGTAGAAGGGCTGGCACGCTATGAGAACGTGCAGGAGCTGCTTAACTCTATAAAGGAATTTACCGAGACACCTGATGAGGACGGAGAACTGAAAGAGAAAAGCCTCGGCAGCTACCTGCAACAGATAACCTTGCTGACAGATGCCGACCAGAATAACGACAAGGATGCAGATGTGGTGAAACTTATGACTATACATGCCGCAAAGGGCCTGGAGTTTCATTGTGTTTTTGTCGTCGGGCTGGAAGAAAATTTGTTCCCTAGCTCTATGAGCCTTTATGATCGTGCAGACCTGGAAGAGGAACGCAGGTTGTTTTATGTGGCCATCACCCGTGCGAAAGAGCGGCTATGGATCACGTATGCTAACAGCCGTTACCGCTTTGGCAACCTGGTGCAAAACGATGCCAGCCGGTTTATAGAAGAGGTGCCGCCAATGCACCTGGACAAAACATTTACCGGCATCAGCAACCGCCCGGCTGTGGGAAGCTTTGGTAGTGCGCTCGACAGGTCGTTTGATAAAATGCCATCGCTCAAAAAGCTGGCGGATAAGCTGGCAGCCGGTGCGCCACCAGCGCATACGCCATCTGCTGATTTTGCGGCTGATGATGCGGCATCAATGGCTGTGGGTATGCAGGTAGAGCATCAGAAATTCGGGTTCGGGAAAATAGTGACGCTGGAAGGCGGCGCTAACAACCGTATTGCCAGTATAGACTTTGGTACCGGGCACGGTGTAAAGAAGATAATGCTGAACTATGCGAAGCTGAGGATCGTTAAGAGTTAAGCGAACCTTGTTTAGGTGTGGTGAGCTTTGCCAGCAGGCAGAACAGGCCGATGCCCAGCAGGCCGCCAACGCCATCTGCAACAGCATCCATTAATTCCATACTGCGGCCCAGGAAGGTGAGCAGCCCCTGCATGATCTCGATAAAAACACCGAGGCCCAGGGCAATAAAAAACATAGTAGTAAGCCAGCGGGTGGTACGCAGTGGCTTTGTGCATAGCCAGAGAAAGGTAAAGCCGCCAAAGAGTACCAGGTGTGTCCATTTGTCTATGAGTGGCACGTCTACTTCGGGCAGGTCCTTGCCGGGGGTGAAGCAGCCAATAAAAATAAGCAAGGTCCATAGTATAGCTAAGAACCTTGCTTGTTTTTTATAAGGAGAGTCGGAGGAGAAAATCCGCCTCATTATTCGCCTATGAGTTGCTTGTATGCATTTACGTCGAGCAACTGATCTACGTCTGCTGTATTGTCTATTTTCATTTTTACCATCCAGCCTTTACCATAAGGATCGTTATTCACGTTCTCCGGAGTGCCTTCCAGGTCGGCGTTTACTTCAGTAACAGTGCCGGCTAATGGCAGGTAAAGGTCAGATACTGTTTTTACGGCTTCTACGGTACCAAATATTTCGTTGGCAGCAAGCGGCTTACCTACTGTATCTATATCCACAAACACGATATCGCCCAGCTCATGCTGTGCAAAGTCAGTGATGCCTACGGTAGCTATATCGCCTTCTACCTTTATCCATTCGTGGTCTTTTGTATAACGTAAATTGGCTGGAAATTCCATTGTTTTAAAGATTTTGGGTAAAAATAGGGTAAAAAGTTAAAAGGGTAAAGCGGGCGAAAAGTTAATTAGGAGATTTTATATCCAGGTCTTTGCAGATTTTCTTTACCAGGTAATCGTTAACCTCATTATGAGTTGGACAGAAGATGTCTTTTTATCTGTGGTATTAATATAAACAGAATGACTACCGCCCTCTCGTTTTAGCAAACAACCCTCACTGCTGAGATACCTGATAAATTCTTTTCGCTTCATTAAGCGACCATTTTTATTTCCTCCTTAATTATGTTTTTTCCTATCTGTTCTTCGAGGGCTACCTCCCTTCGTACATCTATGATCATTTTCAAAGCTTCCTGTAAATTCTCACGCACCTCTTCAATTGTTGCACCTTGAGTATTAACACCTGGCATTTCTTCTATGTAGCCAATATATTCATTGCCTTGTTTCCCGAAGACAGCTATTAGTCCATTTTGAATATTCATGATTCATATTTTCTACTTCAAGAATACGAAATTTCATAATAGATTTTAAAAAGAATTCATAAGAATATCTGTTAAGCCACATGGTTTTTAG
>JABDHF010000096.1 GCA_013285595.1 Bacteroidota bacterium | reverse complement strand
AGGGCTGCCTTATAGAGGTGATGGACGAGTTTTACTACATAAGCCTGCAAACCAAAACCAAGCGCACCAAGATAGCCGAACGGCTGATACGCCCATGGCAGATGGATGAATTTAACAAAGCCATAAAGAAGAAGATAAACCTTTTTGCACCCGATGTGGTGTTTGTATATAAAGGGGCCTTTGTGCACCCCGGCACGCTGCAATTTGCCAGGCAATGCGGCTGTAAGGTGGTATTGTTTTACCCCGATGTGAGCATGACGGCGCACGGGCCTAACATACCCAACTCTATACCGCTGTATGACCTGATATTTACTACCAAGACGTTTGGCATTACCGACATGAAGGCCAAATATGGTGTGACCAACGCTGTATTTATACAGCATGGCTTTGACCCGGAGATACATAGGAAGCTACCTATAAGCGCCGACGACCGCAAGAAGTTTGGGTGCGATGTTTCGTTTATAGGTACATGGTCGCCTAAGAAGGAGAAGTGGCTTGCCTACCTGAAAGAACAGTGCCCGGAGGCTGACTTGAAGATATGGGGTGAGCAATGGTACAAGGCCACAGCGCCCATTATAAAAAGCTGCATACAGAACACCGCAGTGCTTGGCGACTTATATGCTGTAGCCATACAGTGCTCTAAGATAAACCTGGGCATACTGTCGGAGATCGTTAGCGGCTCCTCTTCCGGCGATTTGATCACTTCGCGGACCTTTCATATTCCAGGCTCATCTGGGTTTATGCTGCATGAGCGTAATGAAGAATCGGTGCTGTACTTTAATGAGCACAAAGAAGCGGGATTCTTTAGCGGGACAGAAGAGCTTGTAACGCAGGTAAGATACTTTCTGCAGAATGAAGAGCTGCGGCTGCAAATACAGGAGGCGGGCTACAAAAGGGCATTGGCACAATACTCGCTGGACGAGCGGGCTAAGACCGTGCTTGGCTATATTAATAAGCTGGCCTGATCACTTAAAATTCATGGCGACGCCTATACCAAGGCCTGTGGGGAAAACCACGGGCTTCAGGTGCATAGTTATATCCCGGGAGATATCGAAGTTTTTAAGATGGGCTGATGTAATGGCATCGACCACCTGCAGCATATAGCCGATGCCGCTGAAGAGCACGGTGAGGTCAAGGTATTTGCTATAGTCGTTTTGCAGCTGCTGCAACTGCGAGGGGCTGTAGATGTTGGTATACTGGTCTATGTAGTTAGGGTTGTTGATGCGGTTGATATATGCCTGCCGGTAGGAGCGGTAATTGTTGAGGTTGTTAGAGATAAAATATCCGGCGACCCCGATAGCCACATAGACTACCGGTATTTTCCAGTACTGGCGGTTATACAACTGGCCCAGGCCGGGGAGTATAGCAGAGTACAGGCCTGCCTTTTTAGGGTTTGGCTGGAAAGGGCCGGTGTGCTCCGGTGTTACGGGTATGGAGTCGGCCTCGTCTGCTATGGACGGCTTTTGTGTCCCTGCGCCAGCTGGGGGTGTTACTACCTGCCATGTACCTGCTTCAGGGCCTTTGCGACCTGTGGTATCGCGGGTTACATCATTGTAGGTAGTGTCTGGTACTATCTGTGCAAAACATGGAGCAGACGAGGTAAGGAATGCACCCGCTACCAGCAACATAAACACCAGCCTTATCCATGATCCGTTCAAGCTATCTACCATTAACAGTGGGCAAAGTTAATTGTTAAATGAACATTATGGGCCAAAGAGACAGATAAATTAATCTTATTTATAATGCAAAAATGAAACGATTGCCAGGCGCGGGTTTGAGACCGTTTTTTGGGGAGGACTATGGTATGTTTTTCATGTGCTCTGAGTTTGGTTGACAGGGTTGGTGATTTGATGGGTTGATATGTCGGGAGAAGTTATGATACATCCTTTTGTGCGTGAATAGGTTTGGAGCGACCTTTATTGACAGAAACATGGAAGCCTTGCCTGTAGTGGATTTGAGGTCGTTTTTCGGGGAGGAGTGAGGTATGTTTTCATGTGCTACGGATTGGTGGTGATGGCTGGAGCGGCCAGGGCATAACGTCTCCTGCGCGAGGGTGTTTGTGAAAACACCAATACGGCGGGAAAAGCCGCCCCATTCCCGTAGTGCCTCTTGAAAATGGAAAGCCTTGCCAGTATTGTGTTTGAGGTCGTTTTTCGGGGAGGAGTGAGGTATGTTTTCTTGTGCTATGGGTGCTATGGATTTGATTGGTTGATTGATAGGGCTGGGATGGGTGTTAGGTATGGGCATTTTTAACGGAAAGTTACGATGGGTGAATGGGAGTGGGAACGTGGCATTGGGCTTGGGTGTTAATGCTGCCGGACGGAGTCCTGCTTTTATTGCTGGATTTAAGTGACGCTTCGCTAAACACTTAAACCAGTGCGGGCTTCGCTGAAGACTTGAACCGGTATGGGGTGACGCTTTGCTAAACACTCAAACCAGTCTACTTTTTTTGCAGCAGCATAGTGACCCCATTAATCTTTACATAATATATGCCGCTGGGCTGAGTTGAAAGGTCGATGTGTTCGCCATTGTATTTTTCGTTATGATATATACTTCTGCCGATTGCATTGAAAATATATAGTTCCCCATTTGCGTTTTTTACTATTAAGTCGCCGGCTGAAGGATTTGGCTCTAATAGCGGCGATGTATTTATGGCGGGGGCATTAGTGACATAAGCGGGGGGTATTACCTCTACGTGCAATGGTGCAGAAGCGCATCCACTTACTGTATAGGTTATATCGGCTGCTCCCAACATCAAAGCGTGAGCCACGCCGCCGGCATCGATGGTTACGGCGGCGGGCACATTGCTGCTCCAAGCGCCACCAGTTGTTGCATCGGTAAATGTGCTATTATCTCCAACGCGCATAATGTGAGTGCCAGAAATATCAGCAGGAGGGGTACAGGTAGGAACGGGATCGGATGATTGAGCAAACGAGTTTATTGTCAGCAGGCAGAGTATAATTGTATTCTTCATAGGATGAGTTTGAAACGAAAGTACAAATTTGAATCTGAATAAAGAACGTTAACAGGTGCCTGCAGAGATCGACCATCTTTATTTAGGCTGGGTATGGTCAGTTAGTCGCTGCTTCGCTGAAGGCTTAAACTAGTAGAGGCAAATGGGGATTACAAATCCCCAACCATATGCTTTCGGATTGCAAATCCGAAAGAGCGGGGTGCCGATTGCTGATACCTCAGTACCGCATTATCCGGGAGCAAACCAATAATTCAAACTGAGACACTGCCAGTCCTTTGGACTTTCGTGTGTTAGGGGTATTGTGGCTTGAGCGTCAGTCAAACTGTATGCCAATGGAGTTTAGCATTACCCTAATCGTGCGGTTTTGGCTAAAGCCGGTTAGTTTTTGTTTGAAACCCCGGCCTGAAGGCCGGGGCTACTAGATAGTGTGCTGTCAATGTTTAAATTGTTTTACTGCGCCAGCCAGTATTTGCGTAGCAGCCATTCGCTTACTGCCAGTAGGAGGATGATGAAGAAGTACCATTTACGGTCTACGAGGGGTACTGTTTCGGTGCTGGTTTGTATTACGGGTTTTACATGCTCGTTGTGGGTGATGCTATCGTATAGCGAGGCTATATTGCGGGCGGGCACGAAGCCTCCGTTGTATTTCTTTGCCAGGCCGTAGAGCAGGGGGTAGTCGGCGCCGGACTCCATAAATTCTATAGGCATGCTTTCTACTACAAAGCTGCCACCGGCTGAGTATTGCTTGTCGTTGTAGGTAGTACGTGCGCTGTAGCGGTAGGTGCCACCGGCCCAGATACCTATGTTGAGGCTATAGGCTGCACCGGAGCGCTCGAAAGAAAAGTCTTGTTTGCGGCCGGCGCTGTCGGTAATGGTGAGCTGCACATCGGGGGTGTTTACCTGTTCGTTGTTAGCATTGAGCAGGTAAGCATTCATGGATATGGGCTCCTGGTCGCTCCATACATATTTCTGCAGCGCTACATTAAATGGCTTCTCACCGTTATTAGCCGAGAGGAAAGCCACCGTTTGCCTGATGCACTCATCTATTACCGTGTGCTCATTAAAGTTCTTATACTCATACAGCCGCCAGCGCCATAGGCCTTCGCCGAGTAATACTGCCGATGGTACGCTGCCTTGCTGCAATATCCATAAAGGCGCCTGATCAGTAGCCTGCTTTTGCACAAACAGGGCATTGGCACCCGGAGCCATGGCTACTTTACCGGCACTAACCGACAATGGGGGCATTTTATCAGTAACCGACCCAATATGCTGCGGCAGGATGAAGGCATTGAATGCGGAGTTAGCAATACCGAATACATCGTGCGCCTGTGCCGGAGTAATGTTAGTATGTGTAAGCTGCTCCAGGCTATTGATGGCTGTAAGGTCGGTCTGGTTAGTGATGATGAACCATACCGGTTTCTTTGCCACTAATACCTGCTGGGCTATACGGCTGCGTAGAGATGGCAGCCCGTGGAGGATAATGACATTGTAACCGCTCAGAGATGCCGGGAAATTATCTGGTGTGGCCACGGTAACCTTGTAGGTTTCCAGCCCGCTGAGGGCTTCTTTCAGGGCATTCACATCGGGGTGAGGCGCTGCGGATGCTATGAGGATGTTCTTTTTTTCGTCGACCACTTCTACAAATACATCTTTGCGGTTATTGGCTACGTTCTTTTCTCCCTCTGCCTCCGGCAATGTGATAATATAATGGTGCAGGCCGGCCTTGTCGGCTTTGATGGTGAATGATGCAGAGTGGTCGTACTTATCTACGTTGACCGCCAGCGGCACGGAGGCGAGCGTATTGCCCTCTTCTTTTATCATTACGCTGTTGTTGTAGCCCTTGCATAGCTCGGCCACAATATCTGCCCTTACTTCAAAGCTGCTGTTTACGGTAACGACCTTATTTGCATAGGCCCGCATGATGCGTATGTCTTTTTGCTGTGCACTGTCGCCAATGGCCACGGTGTATAATGGACTGTGTATGGATAATTGCTGGTAGAGTGGGTTAACGCCCTGGTTAAAGCGGCCATCTGTGGCTAGTATTACGGCGCCAAGGTTTTGCATGCCATAGTATTCCTGTGCGCGGGAGAGTGCGGCAGAGATATCGGTAGCCGACTGCCTGAACCGGAAGATGCTATCTGTTGTTACCTGACTGCCAAAGCCCCATTTTACTACCTTATAATTTTCGGAAAGGCGCTTGCAGAGGTCTTCTACGTTTTTCTTATATGTAGACGAGTCTGTGCCTAAAGCAGGAGGAATAGAGCGGGAATCGTCTTGCAGCAGTAATACTACGGGCTTTTCCACTACATTTTTAGTGATGATAATGGTGGGTACCAGTATGAGCAATAGTGTAAAAAAAACAACAATGCTACGCAGCAAGGAGGTAAGCCAAGGGTAAGGGACAGCCCGGCGCGTATCGGCACGATAGACCCAAAAACCTGCGGCACCCGATAAAACTATAGCTATAAGCCAAAAAATCCACTGCATGAGGCGGCAAGCTAAAGAAAAATTCAAAAAATAAATGACAAATAATATTTAAAATGTGAACTTTGGTAGCGTTTCAACGCGTTAACCACCCTACGATAGCTTTTTATGAAAAAATTAATGTTCCTATTCCTGATGCCTGTTTTTCTTTTTCCCACTTTGTCATTTGCCAAAGGGCATGGAGGACATGGTGGCGGGCACGGAGGTGGGCATGGCGGCGGACACTCCGGGGGGCATGGCGGTGGTATGCACGGCGGAGGTGGCAGACAAGGTGGTGCGCATGTCGTTGCGGGGAGAGGTGGTGGACTATCTCATTCGGCAGGGCGATCTGCCGGTGGTGCACAACGCACTACGTCGGGAACACTGCCGAGACTGAACCAGGTAAATGGATTCAGGAGCGGGCCGCGAAACGGTATTGGCGGATCTCCGAGGATGCATAATGTAATCACAGATCCACATGCAGCCTATCGCCCGCATGAGCATTGGAACTCTTATCCTTATTACTACTATGGGTATTATGGCTACCAGCCTTATTACGATCCTTATTTCAGCATGTGGTCTTTCGGGGCGAATTTTATGTATATGCCGCATTATTCCTCCCCGGGTGGTACTGGCTATAACAATGATGGCGGTGGTGGCGGCAGCAACGACTACACCGACAATGAACCGATGGATGGCTATATAGTGTATGAACATGATACCATAAGGGGAGATGTGACCCTGACGGCCAATGCGGTGTCGCTGGAAACTGCAGATACGGCCAGGGGGTATGATTATAAATTTAAGATGAAGCAGCAAGGGCTGCAATATGTGTTTGTCTATAATAACAACGATTCCAACAACCTGCTGAACCTTGTGCGGTTGAAAAGCGAGAAGAAGCTCATGCGCCAGGTGCATGTGGGCAAGCTGAATATTTATGATGGTAAGCATGGGTTCATTTACCGGCCCGAGGATATAGATGTAAGCACTGTAGTGGTGGCATATAATGGACAGGAAGATGCGCTGCACTCTTCATCGGTAAGCAAGACCAAGGTGTGGCTTACTGACTATGTGAACAAAGCATATGGGCTTAGCCTGGACCCGAAGAACTTTACGTGGAAGGAACTGCTTATTTATATAGATAAGCTGGACTAGTAATCATTCTTAATTTGTAACGTGCAGGATAAAAACTACATATTGCAATTGATAAAAAAATCGGTAGCTGAAACTGCTTCGGGGGCTACTGTTATTTTATATGGCTCTTATGCCCGTGGTGATTACAGGCCGGATTCTGACATTGATCTGCTGGTGCTTATTGATGCGGATAAGGTGACAATAGACGACCGGAAAAAAATACCATCCCCCTTATACCGTATCGAATTAGAAATTGGAATTATTATCAGCTCAAATTTTTATGCCAAAAATACGTGGGAGACAAGGCATCGAATTACCCCATTTTATGAAAATGTTACCAGGGAGGGGATTGTTTTATGAACGGCACTTGTACGTTAGTAGCACTGGTACATCAAATCCTCGAAAACGCTTAACTTAGCGGTTCAAACATAGAGATACGTGATAGAGACAAGCATAGAGGCTGCGGTAGAAGCAGTAAGCCGTATACCGGTAGTACCCCAGATACTTGAAGTGATATGCCGTAGCACCCACATGGGTTTTGCTGTAATAGCCCGCGTGACCGAAGAAAAGTGGGTGGCCTGCGGTGTGCGCGATGAAATAAAGTTTGGGCTGGTGCCGGGTGGGGAACTGAAAGTGGATACTACTATCTGCCACGAAATACGCCAAAGCGGTAATGCGGTAGTGATAGACCATGTGGCCAAAGATGAAGCCTATTACCAGCATGCCACCCCGGCTATGTACGGGTTTCAAAGCTATATCTCTGTACCTATTATTTTGCGCAATGGCAATTTCTTTGGTACGCTTTGCGCCATTGATCCTAAGCCAGCTTTATTGAATACGCCTGAGGTGATAGGTATGTTTAACCTTTTTGCCGACCTGATCTCGTTTCACCTGGAAGCTGTAGAGAAAATTGACAGCCTGGAAAAACAGCTACAGGAAGAGCAGGAAAAGGCGGGACAGCAAAAGAAGCTGATCAATAAGCTTATTAACGAGAAAAGCGCGGTTTAGATCCCCCGATTATTACACACGTTTCAGCCAGCCGGTTACACTCATTCGTGAGCGTTTGGCAATGGCTACTTCGTGCTCCAGCACATCGCTTTGAAAGAATACTGCCTTTTGATTGTCGGGGGATATACTCTGCATACTTTCCTGCTGATATATCAGCAGCTGACCACCGTCGCTTTCTTTCCAGTCTTCGTTAAGGTAGCTGATCATGGAAAATTTGCGGTTGTCGTCGTTCCTCAACTGATCTTTGTGCCGTTTATAAAATGTACCTTCTTCATACAATGCATAATGAAACTCGCATGCATTAAGCCCGGTATAGCAGGTGCGGTTAAGGTGCCCCATAAATTGCCTGATGGTATCCATGAACTCCATCTCGGCTGCATTCTTGCTATCGTCGTGCAGCCAGCTTGTTTTGTCGCTTCGCATTTTTTGCTGCCCGTCTCGAATTATTGTATTGCCTATACCTGCCTGCAGCATAGAGCTGTCTTTATTTAAGCCGCGCAGATTGTGCTGCAATGCAGCGGCCAGCGACACGCTTAAAAAATCTTCTGAAATACCTATGTTACCTGTAATAAATCCCTCGATCAACTCTTCAAACTTCGCTTCCATTAAGAATATCCAGTGCGTAAGGTAACCTTTTATGCCGCGCTATCTTTTTATTTTAATTCGGCCTCATTTCGTCTTTACCTTTTATTTAACAGGCATCAGCCATTACCTTTTTCACGAACAGGGATAAACAGTATCACTAAAACATACTGCTATGTCTCCCTTAAAATTATTATGGTTATCTCCGTTATTTTTATTTGCCGCCTGCGCAAATGGTAATTCCAGTAAAGAATATAATGGCAATACACCTGTGCCTGCAAGCATTGCGAAAACTGACACCACGGCGGTTACTGAGGAAGGTGCAACACTTAATGATCGTAGCAGGAAAATAATTTACACTGCCGATTTTCATTGTAAAGTAGCTGATGTGTTTAAGGCTACCTCACGGCTAGAGCGGCTTGTGAAATCTGTTGGAGGTTTGGTTCAGGAAAGCCACATGGACAATACGAGCGATGAGGTAAAGACCTCTTATTATAAAGCTGATTCGCTGCGCCAGACACAAACGTACAACACTACGGCAATGCTCACGCTGAGAGTGCCATCTGTGTATGTGGACTCTGTAATTAACTCGGTGCCGGGCATTGCTGCTTTTATTGATTCGCGCACGCTGAAGCAAAGTGATGTAACGTGGATGTATCTTTCTAATGAGCTGAAGAATGAAGTAAATACGGCAAACGCAAGCGCCAGTATACCGAAGAAAAGCAGTGCTGCATTGGTTACACGGGAGTATGAAGACAACCGGCAGGAACAGATAATAAACCGTAAGATCACTAACCTGCAACTGACAGACGATGTCTCTTACGCCACCATTACTGTAGCCCTTACCCAGCCGGCCCAGGTATATACGCAGATAATAGTGAACCCTGAGCACATCCGCAGTATTCCCTTCCTGCTTCAGTGCGAAGCGGGGATAATGAATGGGTGGAATTTTGTGAGTGCGCTTGTGGTGGGGCTGATAAATATCTGGCCTATTATACTATTGACAATTGCGGGTATTATTGTGTATAGAAAAGCGCGAAATAAACGGCCAGTATTTGCAAAAAGGTAGTTGTCTGAACTCGAATTTATAGAATTAAGGAATTTTTAGAATTTCCCCCGTCGCGATTTTTATTCTTTTTGAAAACTGGATTCTTGAATA
>JABDHF010000095.1 GCA_013285595.1 Bacteroidota bacterium | reverse complement strand
ACATTCAAATGGTTCCCGCTCTATCTTGGGTTTATTGTACTGTCTGAATACATAGGCACAGTGCTTCAAGATCCCGGGGTAGACTGGGAGCTAAATTCTATATATTTCAATTATTTTGAAATACCCGTTGAGTTTTTATTCTTTTTCACCTTGTTTTATATCACTAAAACGGCGCGCGATTATAAACGGCTCATAATGGTCTGCGGCAGCTTATACTTGCTCTGCTGGTTTTTAGACATGGTGATCCTGAAAAATATAGAAGGTGTGTTTCATTCCTTTTCATACACTATAGGCAACCTGTTGTTGCTGGTAGTTATCCTAAGGTATTTTGTTTTACTGGCCACCAGCAATCACATTCTCTATTTCTGGAAGGATATGCTGTTTTGGATAGGTACTGGTTTGCTGGTGTATTACCTGGGCACATTCCCGTATTACGGGTTGAATAATACCCTGGCACAGAATTACCCAAACCTATATACCACCTATACCTACATAGTGTATGTTTTGGATTCGTTGATGTATATCATGTTCACATTTAGTTTTATATGGGGCAAGCCGAATACAAGATCTTTATAGTTTTAGCCACGCTCATCGTGTTCGTCTTCATCGGGGGGGATCATTATTTTTATTCTCCAGTATCACAAACGAAAACTGCACTACGAGCGGGAGAAAGCTATACTGAATGAGCAGCATATACAAGACCTGCTGCATACCAAGCTGGAGATCCAAAAGCAAACCCTGGCGGATATAGGCCGTGAAATTCACGATAATGTAGGCCAGCGGCTTACGCTTGCATCCATCTATGCAAATCACCTGGTGTTTGAAGGCAGCTACCCCCAGATAACTGAGCAGGTAACTGCTATCAGCGCTATACTTAATGAATCGCTTGCGGACCTTAGAAGCCTATCGAAAAACCTGACCAACCCACATGCCCAGTTTACAGAACTAAAAGACCTGATAGACGGCGAATGTAAAAGAGTGAACAGGCTGAATGTATGCAGAGTGGACTATGTGTTTACTGACACCAACTTTACCATTTCCGCCACCATCAAAAACTTTATCCTCCGCATTATACAGGAATTTATACAAAACAGCCTTAAGCATGCAAATTGCACCCACGTGTCGCTCGATTTTAATCACACCCCGGAAGGGCTGGATATAAAAGCCAATGACAACGGTGAGGGCTTTGACATAGAAAGTTACAGGGACGACGAAAATAAAGGAATAGGCCTCGAAAACATGAAAAAACGGGCGGAACTTATAGGCGCCACATTCTCACTGGATAGTATCATAAAAAAAGGAACCATGCTCAACTTATTTATTCCCGCTAACAAATTAAATGCCTCTTAAAATGTCTTACTCAATTGTAATGGTTGACGACCATATCCTTATTGCCAAAGCTATTGCCGGTATCATTGAAAAATTCCCCAATTACAATGTACTGTATGAAGTGGAGCACGGCAAAGCGCTCATGGAACAGTTTAAACAGCCCAAAAACATACCCGACATTGTATTGCTGGATATAACGATGCCCATAATGGACGGCTTTAAAACAGCAAAATGGGTAAAGGCAAATCACCCCGATGTGCTGATACTTGCCCTGTCTATGCAGGACGACGACCTCTCCCTGATAAAAATGATAAAGTCGGGCGCAAAAGGTTACCTGCTTAAAAACATACAGCCCGCAGAGTTGAAGATAGCCCTGGATGAGCTGGTGACGAAAGGCTATTACTACCCTGAATGGGCAGCCAGCAAGATATTCTCCAACATATCTGTAGAGCAGCAACCTGCAAAGTCCGAAAAGATCATGTTTACAGAACGGGAGAATGAGTTTCTGAAATATTGCTGCTCAGATATGACGTATAAGGAGATTGCGGAAATGATGTTTTGCAGCACACGCACCGTAGAAGGGTATCGCGATGCACTGTTCGACAAGCTGGGATTGAAAACCAGGGTAGGCCTGGCGGTACATGCCATAAAAACAGGCAAGTGCGAGATATAATTAACCTATAGCAGGTGCAACAACACAAACGTTGCGCCTGCTATTTTATAATGTAAGCAGCCCGAACTTATACAACGAGTTTACCGGCTTATTATCCCAGAATAATTCAAAGTCTTCAAGGCCTGCATCTTCATAGCTCTGCTTTACTTCCTGCAGCGTATACGCCTTTACATTCCCTACAGATAGCTTTTGCAACATATCGGCCAGCCATTGCCCTTGTGCCTGATCTACTTTGATGTTTACGGTATCGCGCCTGCTCTGAAAGGTGAGAGACGCCATCTCCCACTGGTTGCCTTTTTTCGATTTGGTAAAATGCTCTACAGCAGGCTTCTTCCCCAGCCACACCACTTTGGCAGTTGGGTTTACAGTAACATATTCCGTCTCGTTTAAGATATCAGCAATATAGTTTGGCGGCACAGTGGTTTTAGGTACTTTGTTGTCAAACCACTTTTGCAACGGATGATCAAAACATGCACCGTGCATGTAGTTAAGCAACGACTTCTTTAATCCAAGTGTAAATGTATCATGATCTGCACCTGTAGGGTCTTCATGCACAATATCATTATTAGCAAAGGCGCCAATAGCCTCCGTTTCTTTCTTCACTTTAAACTTCCGTGGTTCAAGTCCCACGGGGCTATGCGCCGTCATGGCAAATTGGTGCCAGAAAGCCGACTGCAAAATACCCGCCTGGAACATTTGCCGCACCATCTCCAGCGAATCAATAGTTTCCTGTGCAGTTTGCGTAGGGAAACCGTACATAAGGTAAGCATGTACCATAATACCCGCTTCTGTAAAATGCTTATTCACCCTTGCCACCTGTGCAACCGTTATGCCCTTCTGTATCAGCTCCAATAACCTGTCTGATGCAACTTCAAGGCCACCCGACACGGCGATACAGCCCGATGCCTTGAGCAACAAACAGAGGTCTCTCGTAAAGCTCTTCTCAAATCTGATATTGGTCCACCACGAAATAACAAGCTTCCTGCGGATGATCTCCAATGCCAGGGACCGCATCAATGCCGGTGGCGCAGCCTCATCTACAAAATGAAACCCCGTTTGGCCTGTTTGCACAATGATCTCCTCTATACGGTCGCAAAGCGTATGTGCAGTAAGTGGGTCGTAGCGGCTGATGTAGTCGAGCGATATGTCGCAAAACGTACATTTGCCCCAATAGCAGCCATGTGCCATGGTCAGTTTATTCCACCGGCCATCGCTCCAGAGGCTGTGCATGGGGTTCACTACTTCTATGGCCGATATATATTTATCCAGCAGCAGGTCGCTGTAATCTGGTGTACCTACCTGCCCTTGTTTATAGTCTGTACATGCAGCATTATTGAGATACACCACCTTCCCATCTTCCAGTACAAAGGTGCGTTTCAACTCATCTACAGGCCCATGCTTTTCCAGGCATTGCACCAGTTGCTCTATAGGCGCTTCACCATCATCTAGCGCAATAAAATCGAAGAACTCAAAAACCCGTGCATCAGATAATGAACGAAGTTCCGTATTAGGGAAACCACCACCCATAGCCACTTTCACGTCAGGATAATTTTTCTTCAGCCATTGCCCGCAGCGAAAAGCTGCATACAGGTTGCCGGGAAATGGCACCGATACTGCTACGAGCGCAGGTTGCACCTCGGCCATTCTTTTTTCAAGTACATTGATCAGCAGGTTGTCTATAAATGTATATTCCTGTTGCAGTGCGCCATGCAATTCATCAAAGCTATTAGCCGACCTTGCCAATCGCTCTGCGTAGCGGCTAAAGCCAAAATGCGGGTCTACACATTGCTGGATAAGGTCCGACAGGTCCTCAAGATACATGGTAGCCAGGTGCTTGGCATTATCCTGCGTTCCCATGCTGCCGAAAGCCCACACCAGGTCATCGAGCTGCGAAAAGCGGGATGCCTCCGGCAAAAAATTCCGCTTACAGATCAAATGTGCCAGTGTGGGATTTTTGCCTTGCAGGAATAGAATAACATCGTCTATCGTATTGATGTAGTCATCTTGTAGTGCAATAATGCGCTGTATGTTATCGCCCCACTCTTCCGAGGTGGCACTGCTATTAGTTTCATTGATCTTTTCAAATAACTGCGACAAGCCTTCTTTTGAGAACAATGAAAGCGTAACCTCTATTCCCAGGTCGGCCTGGAAAGAAGTTATGTTTTTGGTGTTTAAAAAACCTTTCAGGTACGCAGTAGCGGGATAAGGGGTATTCAGTTGCGTAAATGGCGGTGTAAATAAAAAAACCGTTGCGCTCAAATAGACTTGTTTAGAATGCAAAAATATCGCAAATAATTGGTTTGCCTGTTATCTGGCTGTCATCGTTGAGGCTATATGCCTATTTGTAAAGTTTAATCGCCATTTTCAGTATGCCATCTATCTTCTTTACAGGAATATCATTATCCATATCAATGGGTAATATCTTCATTCTCGATCGCTTTTCCATCACCAGGTCAGGGTGCTTTATGTTCCTACCTTCCACAATACCTATGTATGGCTGGCCCGACTTCCTGTTTACCCACAAATAGCAAAACATTTTCCCATTGTAGCAATAGAAAGGCATTTTGTACTTCCACTCTTCCGTCATATGCTTATCGAACCCCAGTATATGCGCCCGCAGAGCCATAAGGCAGCTCTTTACCGGCTCTTCTTTTAGCAGAAAATAATCATCAATATCACTCATGAAGCGGGGTTTTGCTAAAATTAATCTATCAATGTAATTTATTAACCTTTTACCTTTACCGACATATGTCTTTATACACTACCATTGCGCCTATTACCATTACCTGCAATAAACGCCTTGCTCCTTACCTGGAGCAGGAAGTGAAGGAATTAGGGTTTGAGCCGGACGAAACATTTGTAACAGGCGTGCGGCTTAACGGCACCATCAACGACAGCATAAAACTGAACCTGAACCTGCGCTGCGCCAGCCAGGTGCTCTATGGCCTGAAACAGTTTGAAGCGGTAAACGCGGATGATATTTACAAGAATCTGGCCGATTATCCGTGGGAGACAATACTACCAGGCGATGGCTATTTCTCTGTGACCAGCAATGTGCTCAACCCCACTATCAACAACAATATGTTTGCTAACCTGCGGGTGAAGGATGCAATTGTGGACCGGCTCAGGGAAAAGACAGGCACGCGCCCTTCTACCGGAGCAGAGCTCAGTGGCGCTGTGATTCACCTGTTCTGGAAAAATGAGTCGGCAGAGGTCTTTATAGATACATCCGGCGATTCACTGGCACGGCATGGATACCGCAAGATACCGGGCCGCGCACCTATGCTGGAAGCACTGGCAGCGGCTACCATACTGGCAACACGGTGGGACAGGGCATCGCCATTCGTAAACCCAATGTGCGGTTCAGGCACTGTGGCTATAGAAGCTGCGCTAATAGCCACGAATACAAGGCCGGGACTGTTCAGGGTGAACTATGCTTTTATGCACCTGATAGGCTACGACGAGAATATATACCTGAATGAAATGGAGCGGCTCAATAACCAGGTATTAGATGTACCGGGGCTGCGGATAATAGCAACCGACTACAGCGACATAGCAATAACTAATGCCCGTAAGAATGCGGTGGCAGCAGGGGTAGCTGACCTTATAGAATTCAGTGTATGCGACTTTGAGGCTACCAATGTGCCTGAAGGAGGCAAGGGTGTAATGTTTATGAACCCGGAATATGGCGAACGATTGGGCAATGAAACCGAACTGGAAGCCACCTATCAGCGCATAGGCGACTTTATGAAGAAGAAATGCGGCGGTTATTTCGGGTATATATTCACCGGTAACCTTGACCTTGCTAAAAAGATAGGCCTAAAGGCTAAACGAAGGATAGAGTTCTACACCAGTATCATAGATTGCCGGCTTATGGAGTATGAGCTGTATGAGGGAAGCCGGCGAATGGTAAAGCAAGAGGAAAAACCCCAATAATATGAGGGACTACCTGCAATATAAGTTCGAAGACACACCCGGCTTCATCAATACATTTGACGAGCTGCCGCTATGGAGTGCAACGTTTGGGCTATTGCTGCTGAAGCATGTTGAATTAAAGCGCAACCTTACTGTGCTGGACATTGGCTCGGGAGCCGGGTTTCCAATTCTGGAGCTGGCGCAGCGGCTAGGTACATCGTGCAAATGCTATGGTATAGACCCGTGGGTAAATGCCAATAGCAGGGCAAAACAAAAGATCAGCAACTACGGCGTAACCAATGTAGCAATAATAGAAACCTCAGCGGCAAGCCTGCCGTTTGAAGAAGGGAGCATAGACCTCATAGTGTCAAACCTGGGCATCAATAATTTTGACGATCCTCCGCTTGTATTTAAAGAATGTAACCGCGTACTTAAGCCAGGCGGTAAACTAGCGCTGACTACGAATCTCAATGGTCACTGGAAAGAGTTTTATACGCTATTCGAAGATGCATTGCACCAGCTTGGAAAAACAAAGTTATTGCCTGCACTTACAAAAGACCAGGAACACCGGGGCACTATAGAAAGCATATCAAAGCTATTTACAAATAGCGGCCTTACTGTTAATAGGGTTTTTGAAGAAATCTTTGAGATGAGGTTTTTAGACGGTACTGCATTTTTAAACCATTCCTTTATAAAGCTGGGCTGGCTTGGTTCGTGGAAGAGTATTATTCCAGAAGCGGAACAGCCTGCGATTTTCGGCCAACTGGAACACAACCTGAATGCATATGCAGAGAAGATGGGTGGCCTGACGCTGACAGTACCAATGGCATTTATTGAAGGACAGAAATAACATCTAACCAAATACCTTTTCTATCTTTTTTACTACAGCCAAAAAAATAGGGTCATCTGCAAGATCGGCGAATGAAACCCATTTCATACCTGTAGATTCATCAGGATTATAGCTATTGCTGCCATCCCCTTTATATTCAAACAAATACCTGAGATCATGGTGGTAGTGGCCGTCTTCATTTTTCATTGGGTTGGCAGGTATATAGTGGCTATCTATATCAAACTGCACTTCCGATATAGGATGCACCGACAGGTTATGTAATTCCGCTTTGGGTATTCCCGTTTCCTCTTCAGCCTCACGCAACGCTGATGCCAACAGCGTTTCATCACCCTCAAAATGCCCGCCAGGCTGCAGCCACTTATTTAGCGATTTATGTTTTAGCAGCAGCATTTCTGAACGATCTTTATTTACAATAAATGCACTGGTAGTTATGTGCCCGTCAAAATTCTTTCTTGTGAATAATTCATCCTGCGTTGTCTTTGACAGAAAATCGGCAAACAATTTTGTAGCGCCTATTTCTGACGGAAATAATTCCAGGTAAACTTTTAGACAATCTTCGATACCTGCTCTTATCTGGGCAGGCTTTCTTATTTTTGATAACATGATAAAGCCCTACGAATCCACCGACTTTCACTTATTAGAAAACTGGGTTACAGACCCCGATATGCTGTTCGGGTTTGCGGGTACAGAATTTTCTTATCCCATTACGCAGGAACAGATAGTCAATTATCAACAGGCGCAGCCAGACAGACGGTTTTATATTGGTTATACTGATGATAATACACCATTTGCCTTTGGAGAGATAATACTGCAGGAAGATAATACCCAGCGGCTTGGCAGGCTACTGATCGGTGATCCAACGTTAAGAGGAAAAGGGCTAGGTGTTTATTTTGTAAAGCAACTAATAGCGGAATGTGTGCGACTATATAACACGCCGCGCGTAGACTTATATGTATGGGAAGGGAACGATCCCGCTATAAAGTGTTATAAAAGCGCTGGCTTTACCTTTGTTGATGCGGACCCATTTATAATTAAGAATAACGGACAGCCATACACTATTATTAAAATGAGCATCTCAATAATAAAATAAAAATGTTTGTTTGCAAGGTGATATTTCTTTGATCAGGTGCACTTATAATAAACCATATTATGGAATTAGCCATTGATATAATAAAGCAACAGCAGCTAAGCAGGGAACAATATTTTGAACACCTCTACGGAAGCGCCTTTCCGAAGGTAGCTGCATTTGTAAGTAAAATGAATGGCTCGTTCGACGACGCTAAGGATATTTTTCAGGATGCATTGGTGATCTTTTTTGAAAAGATTGAGGAAGGTAAGGTGGTTATCAATACATCGGAAGAAGCATACGTGCTAGGGATAGCAAAACATTTGTGGGTTAGGAAATATAAACAAGACCAGAGGCTGGTATCGTTTGATAGAGTTGAATCTGGGATAGAAATACCTGCCGATGAGGTGCCAGATGTAAATACGCTGCGCCTGCTGCGCGTATTAGAAACTGCGGGTAAAAAATGCATGCAGTTGCTTAGGGCTGTTTATTATGAAAAAATTTCCATTAAAAATGTCACAAACCGATTGCGGTATCGTAATGAACATACGGTAAGTGTGCAGAAATATAAATGCCTTGAAAAAGTAAGGGATACCGTAAAAAGTAAATCAATGACCTATGAGCAATTCCTTAACTGATATACGGCGCGCTGAAAGATATGTTACGGGCAAAATGGCCGAAGAAGACTCGTTGGTATTTGAAGCAAGGATGCTCGTCGACCCTACATTGCGGGCGAATGTGCACTTCCTGCAAAAGACGTTTGCCTTATTGAAACTATATAACCGCAGGAAATTAAAACAGGAAGCCGAAGCCATTCATCAGCGTTTATTTAACGATCCGCACAAGCAGGACTACAGAGATCATATTTTCCAACTCTTCAAACGATAGTAATGATAAAAGCAAACATGGTACCCATGGTTATTGATAATAACGGCATGGGAGAGCGGGCCTATGACATATACAGCCTGCTGCTGAAGGAACGTATCATTTTCCTGGGCACGGGTATTAACGATGCTGTAGCAAATGTTGTGGTCGCACAGTTGCTGTACCTCAGCAGCATAGAGCCTAAGATGCCTATAAGCCTGTATATTAATAGTCCCGGCGGCAGCGTGTATGCCGGGTTGGCCATTTACGATACTATGCAGATGATCAAGACGCCGGTATCTACCGTAGCCATAGGTGTTTCCGCCAGTATGGGTACAGCATTGCTCACAGCGGGCGCTAAAGGCCGCAGGTACGCACTGCCGCATACTACCATACACATGCACCCCACAGGTGGCGGCGCGCAAGGCTATACCGAAGATGTGCAGATAGCCACCCGGGAACAAGAGCGGCTGCAGACACAACTATTCCACCTTATGGGTAAGCACTCAGGCCATACGTGGAAGGAGATAGAAGACTATTTTTTGCGGGATAGATTTATGACCGCACCGGAAGCAAAAGACTTCGGGCTGATAGATGAGGTGCTGGGAGATACAAGCGATGTGGTGATGCTGGAGC
>JABDHF010000094.1 GCA_013285595.1 Bacteroidota bacterium | reverse complement strand
TGGCCCATCAATGAACATCCTTATCAAGCTGATGTCTATTGTTGCGCTGGTTATAGCGCTTATTTTTATTGTTTTTGCTGCAATAGCGGGTATCAATTATTGGGTAAACGACTCTACTGCAAAGCAGCTATATAGTGATGCCAGTACCATTCCCAAAAAGAAAGTGGGGCTATTGCTGGGCACTGCCAAATACCAGGACAAGGCGCGCCATATGGTAAACCCGTACTATCAAAACCGTATAGATGCCGCAGTGGCATTATATATGGCCGGGAAAATAGACTTCGTGATTGTAAGCGGGGATAGTGTGGCATTTTATAATGAGCCAGTACTGATGAAGCAAGACCTGATAGCCCACGGCATACCCGCCAGTAAAATATACATGGATAATGCAGGTTACCGAACCCTCGATAGCATACTCCGTTGCAGGGATATTTTTGGGGAGGATAACATTACTATCATCTCCCAGTCGTTTCACAACCGGCGAGCACTGTTTATAGCCAATCATAAACACGTAAGAGCTATTGCCTTTAATGCTGCGGACGGGGGCTCTATATGGGATGCCACCATGCGCGAGAAGCTGGCGCGGGTAAAAATGGGCTTTGACCTGCTGCTGAATAAGCAGGCGAGGTATTATGGGGAGCGGGTGGAGATAAAGTAAAACCCCTGACCCTTAAAGGGGGACCTGCTATTTGGCCTGATTGCTTTCTCTGATCATTAGTATTTGCTTTGTCAATTTTATTTTTTTTTGCCAGGTTGATTTTTTATTTTTCCACAAACAGGTCGTTCAGCAAATTGTTACCGAGAAGTTGAGTGTTGCTGTCCTGGACCTCGTTGTAGATGGCGCTGATAATTATACTGTTTAGCGCACTGCCAAGGATAACCAGGAATAACATGCTTACTGCAAATACAATTATTCCAGCCTGCTCATTCACCAAAGCTGAAATACTCATGCTGGCTATGCCAACCATGACAAATGCCATAAAGCCAAGGAGGCCAATGCTGAAATTAGCGGTGATGCCTTCGCCCCATTTTTCTTTCATAAGGTTTGTAGAGCGTTTGAGCGCTTCTGCGGGGCGTACATTTTCATACGCCAGTATGGGGATAACAAAAAAGGTAGCAGCACTCCACGCTATGCCCAGTATACCGATGAGCAGCTTGCCCACCCAGCCCAGATTGTCTTGCAGTATACGTAGTACCACTCCTACTGTAGCTGAAAATACTACCCATAAAAATATGTAGTGGAGGCGGCTAACACTGTATTGCAACGATTTTGATATGCTTACTTCTTCACCTATGAAATACTGTTTAGCGGCGTGCATTAAGCTCATATTGAAAAAGACAACAATGAAATAGTTAATAACGTAAAACGCAAACATGGCAAGATATCCAATGCCTCTGCTTGCGGTGCCGCTATCAATACCGCGCAAACCAAACGTTCCAGATGCAATACCAAAAAGAGACGCCAATACCAGGCAAATAGACAAGCCCGAAAGCACTGGAAAAATAAGCAGTTCTTTGTGCGTCCTGACTACGTTGATACTGATCTTAGCTACTTTCCAGCCATTCGAGATACGTGCAGATAATGCCATAAGGTTAGTTATTGAAATAAAGGTAATAAATTTATGATATTAACTATGGTTGCAAATGCTATTTACCTGTTGAGAGTAATCTCGTTGGTTTTACTATGCATTGAGCTTTTTTATTTAATTTTGATTGTCCGTAATTGGAGCAATTGGCTTAATACAAGTTGTTATGATGAATCTGCAATATATTTCTGATAAGGCTGGCCATACTACCGCAGTTCAATTACAAATTCCTATCGAGGATTGGAACCTGCTGAAAAAAAAATACAAAGAATTTGAGGACGAAGAAAATTCGGCAGCGGCTGGAATACCAGATTGGCAAATAGAGTTAGGAAAAGAAGAACTTCAGAATATAGCAAAAGGAAATGCTGATTTAATGGACTGGAATGATGCAAAAAAGCAATTTAAAATATAATTGACCGTATGCTTTTTGCAATTGCCATAACCGTAAATGCCAGAAGAGATGTTCAACTTGCAATAGATTGGGAAAATGCGAGGAGCCCTAATCTTGGTGAACGGTTTTTAGAGTATTTACATTTAAAGTTAAATACACTTTCGGGCACGCCTTTTATTGGCAGTATCCGGTATGAAAATGTTAGATGTACTACCACAGAAGTTTTTCAATACATAATTCATTATGTAGCGGATGTAGATCTTCAACGCATAACAGTTATTCGGGTACTGCACACAAAACAGAAACCAATTTGGTAAATAGCCTGTCTACACCATCGGGTGCCTTTTAAATTCCTTATTCCTGTCGAAC
Organism: Bacteroidota bacterium; assembly: GCA_013285595.1. Lineage (GTDB taxonomy): Bacteria > Bacteroidota > Bacteroidia > Chitinophagales > Chitinophagaceae > Nemorincola. Next base: position 7,047 of record JABDHF010000094.1, on the reverse strand, counting down.
AAATAGCGGTAGGTGCTTAGTGTGCGGCTTCTTTTGTTGGTGATGCTTTCGGCTATATTGATCATTTTAGGGTTGAAGTCGCCTATCCACTGCATCTCGTAGTCTTCGTAGCGGGCCATAGGCTGTATCACTTTAGCGCCTTCTATGATCATGTAGGCATCAACACCCTTGCCCTGAAATTCCGGTATAATGCCAAACACCAGCCCTACAAACCTGCTGCACTTGCCAAACCTTTTCAGGTAGAGGAATTTAAGCTTTTGCATTAAGCCAAACTTACCATCCATGTGCTTAAAGTATTGGTTGAGGTCGGGCAGGTTTACCCATATAGCTATGGGCTCATCTTTATAATATACAAACCAGGTGATGTGCTCGTCCATCACAGGTTTCATGGTGTTAAACATTTTGAGCACTGTCTTTTCTTCCAGCGATTTGCCACCACCATGGCCGGCCCATGCCTTGTTATAGACGTAGGTAAAGTCTTTGGCAAACTTTTCTATCTGGCTCTTTTTTATCATCACAGCCTTAAAATTTGGGTCGGCAGCTATTTTAGCGTGGCGCTGGTAAAACCTTTCATCCAGTTGCTCATTCACCTTCATGCCAAAACAAACCTGGTGGAAATAAGGCTTGAAACCATATTGTTCAAAAAAGGTCTTTGTAATAAGGTGGGTTGTAATTCATACCATAAAGCGGTGAGTAAAAGCCATCTACCACCAGTCCCCACCACTTATCGCGCTCCCCGAAGTTTATGGGGCCGTCCATTGCTTCCATGCCTTTGTCCTCCAGCCATTGTTTGCAATAGTCGAGCATATAACTGGCACGGGCCTGGTCATTAACACATTCAAAGAAGCCTATGCCGCCTGTAGGTTGCTCCTGTTTGTATTGGCGGTTTACAAAGGCAGCCACGCGGCCTATGGGGCGGTCGTCATCGTCCATCAGTAGCCACCTGGTACATTCGCCCCGCTTGAAAAACTTGTTCTTCTCGGGGTCAAAAACTTCTTCAATGTCCTTGTCCAGTGGCCTTATCCAGTTGGGGTCGTTTATATATATATCTGTAGCCACCTGCAGAAAAGCCTGCCGGTCAGCGTCCGTTTTTATCTCATGCATCCGCATGACGTAAAAATAGCTTAAAAAGTTAAAAGGTTAAATGGGTAATAAGTTAATGGGTTAAATAGGTGAATGTAGTTAAAGGGTTAATAGGTTAAAAGATTAAAAGAGGATTAAAAGAATAAGTGCCCTTTTGACTTTTTAACCTATTACCTTTTTTAACTCCTCCAGGCTGGCACGATTGTTTTATATCCTTCTGAAATAAAACTACACAAACACATGAAAAAAGTACTATTCTCATTTGCATTGATCGTTTGCGCAGGCTTCGTGGTAATAGCCCAGGACACAAAGACCACTAAAGTGGTAAAAGATGAAAAGACTGTAAAGCCAACATCGACTGTACCCCAAAAAGTACATAACACCTTTAGCAAAGACAAGCAGCACAACGGTAAAAAAGTGACACATGTAAAAACCGTAGAAACTACCACTAAGTAATCTTATTTACTATCACTATGAAAAGCAAATGGCAACCGTGGAGGTTGCCATTTGCTTTATGTGTTTGTCTGAATCAGGATTTTCAGGATAAAGGGCTGAGGCAGGATATCTGCATACCATTTTATTCTTGTTTTACCTTGCTTTGCCTGAGCCACCGCTGAACCTGCGGCGACTATTGTTTGCGTTGCTGGAGTTGAAGCCTGATATGGCATTTGGCCTGCGGACCACTTCTTTGTTTTTTGGCAGGTTTATCTGCACCTGTCCGGCAGCTGCCATAGGGTAGGGGTGGCCTTCTACCACGGGTATCTTTTGGCCAATAAGCTTTAAGATATTGCGCCAGTCCTGCATTTCCTCATCATCGCAAAACGACATGGCTATACCGCTGGCACCCGCACGGCCTGTGCGGCCTATACGGTGTACGTAGGTCTCCGGCACTTCCGGTATCTCGTAGTTGATCACATGGCTTAGCAGGTCTACATCTATTCCTCGTGCTGCAATGTCGGTAGCTACGAGCACGCGTATCTTGCCTTCTTTAAAGTTGCTGAGTGCGCGCTGGCGGGCATTCTGGCTTTTATTGCCGTGTATGGCTTCTGCGCTCACATCTACTTTGTGCAGGTCTTTTACCACCTTATCTGCGCCATGCTTGGTGCGGGTAAATACAAGGGCGGTTTTTATGGCCGGGTTTGTAAGCACATGCGCCAATAGCTGCCTCTTATCTTTCTTATCTACAAAATATACCGACTGCTCTACCAGCTCCGCAGTAGTGGCCGGCGGTGTTACCGCTACCATCTCAGGCTTTACCAGTATAGTGTTTGCCAGCTTCTGTATCTCTGGCGGCATAGTAGCGCTGAAGAACAAGGTTTGCCTTTTCAGCGGCAGCTTGGATACAACTCTTTTTACGTCGTGTATAAAGCCCATGTCCAGCATACGGTCGGCCTCATCAAGTACAAAAATGCTGATGTCTTTCAGGTTGATGTATCCCTGGTTCATAAGGTCCAGCAGGCGGCCGGGGGTGGCTATAAGCACATCAACACCACGCTGCAGCGCTTGTACCTGTGAACCCTGGGTTACACCGCCAAATATAACGGTGTGCCTTATGCGCAGATTGCGGCCATAAGCAGCAAAGCTTTCACCTATCTGTATGGCCAGCTCGCGGGTAGGGGTCAGTATCAGTGTCTTGATGTTCTTGTGCGTGCGCTCTGCATGCTCTTCGTGCAGTATCTGCAATATAGGTATGGCGAATGCGGCAGTTTTGCCGGTGCCTGTCTGCGCGCAGCCCAGCAGGTCTTTTCTTGATAATACTATAGGAATAGATTGTTCCTGGATAGGTGTAGGCTGTGAATAGCCCTCTGTCTCGAGCGCCTTTAATATGGGCGCAATGAGGTTTAGCTCATTAAATGTCATTAGTTGTTATTAAAGATTAAAAAATTAACTGCCTGTGCCTGACCCCATAGTAATGGGTGGAAAGGTGTGGTTACAAGCTGTTGTCAAAAGATTGGAATCACGCGTTATCGACGCAAAGATAGGGATTATTTATTTAATGGAGTTTTGAGCAGGGAATTAGGATCGTTGTGTGACAATCGCTCACACTATAGCTTTAAACACAATAAGCAATGTAGTGGCAAATAAGGTAAACATACCGGCCATAAACACATAGTCAGCCACCGCTTCGTAAATATGACTTTTGCTGGTATTGCTCCTGATAGCCAGGAAGGATGCAGAACAACTTACCATAAACAGGAACATGCATCCGGCAGTGACCTCATCGAGGTAGGTATGCGGGCTGATCTTATTTGCTTCCAGGTAAGTGAAAATAAGGAAACAAAAACCAAACAGGTTGGCCGATATATTTAAAATGTGGGGGGATTTGCTTTCTGAACTATTCACAACTGATTATTTATTAAAGTTACTCTGTCAGGAAACCAGTTTAGCAAATGAGCGTTAATTCTACCAGTATTAACTAGATTAAGAAAGTCGCGGATGCTAGCTAGACCAATACCTCTTCTACAACGATCGTATACCGTTCCTGAATCAACGCCTAATGTTCTGGCAATATCGTTTATTACCTCAGTATGGTTCTCTCCAGCTCGAATTCTTCTAATAATCGGAATTAAATAATCAACTACATGATCTCGATTATGCGAAATAGAAATTTGTTTTGCCATGTAAAGTGTGTGTGGCTGTAAATATAAATAAAAGCACTAGTATTGAATAAAATAAACACTACTAATTAATATCCTCTCACACTCGCTACTAAAAATCTTACCCAACAATCCTTATTTTGTATCGAAATAAGGCCTATGTTTCGCAAAGAGTTTATCAAAGTAAAAAAGCAGGGCAAGGATAAGATCACCTGGCGCAGCCATGAGCCGTTGCGCGTGGAGGCGCTTAGCGATGCTGTTTTTGGCTTTGCGGTGAGCTTGCTCATTATTTCCCTTGAGGTGCCAAAAACATCGGGTGAGCTGCTGGAGTCTTTGAAAGGGTTTTTCCCTTTTGTCTGCTGCTTTGCGCTGATCTTCTATATCTGGTTTGAGCAATATGTTTTTTTCCGGCGCTATGGCATGCACGATTTGGGTACTATAGTATTAAACGCCGCGCTGATGCTGGTGATACTATTTTATGTTTACCCGCTTAAGTTTTTATTCAACTCCGCGCTGCTGCACCGGGGTACTATTGAAGATAATGACCTTACCCCATTGCTGTTGGTTTATCATGGCGGGTTCACCTGTATCTATTTGCTATATACGCTGATGTATTGCAACGCATTTAAAAGAAGGGAAGAGCTACAGCTCAACGCTATTGAAATATTTGAAACAAGAACATCTATTTTTATGTTTTTAGGTATCACGTGTGTGGGCATTTTATTGTTGATAGTGGCTCTTTTTACGGGACGGAACGGCTTCGTAAGCATGGGGCTCTACAGTCTTATTGGTCCTGTAATGATGATAGTGTCCGGCAGGCGTGACAAATTGTTTCGTAAGAAATTCGGTAATGCACCCATGGAAGAGCCACACCTTGGCACTGACTAAATAATGTTTATGACATACAAACGCAAAAGCTGGCAAGAAAAACTACATAATGGGATGTGGATGAGTTTGTGGCAGAGCAGCGCGAAAAAGAAGGACTGGATTTCTAAGATTCTACTATTTTTGAACCCTGAACCGATCGCATGAACGATAATAATAAATATGCAATTATAGTAGCAGGCGGCAAAGGCACCCGGATGGGCGCCGATGTTCCCAAGCAATTCCTTCATTTGCTGGGTAAGCCATTATTGTGTTATCCCATATTGGCATTTGCCCAGGCTATTCCAGGCATTGAGCTCATACTCGTAGTGCCGGAAGACCAGATGAAGAGCGCCGAGATCGTAACCCGTTCTTACCTCAACGGTATAAATATAACCATAGTAGCAGGTGGCGATACCCGGTATCACAGCGTGCGCAACGGCCTTAAACACATAAAAGACGATGGGGGAGTGGTATTCATACACGATGGGGTGCGGCCATTAGTATCTCGCGAGCTTATATTACGTTGTTTCTGGCAGGCGTCAGAGAAGGGAAGCGCTATTCCCGCAGTTTCCGTAATGGATAGTATGCGTATCACCGACAATGGCGCATCGAAGCCGCTCGACAGGTCGCTGCTAAAAATTGTACAGACCCCACAGACGTTCAGAACCGGTATCATACTGCCCGCATTTCAGCAACCTTACCTGCCATCATTTACCGACGAGGCTACCGTGGTGGAGTCAAATAAAAAGAAGATATACCTTGTAGAGGGCGACCGTGAAAATATAAAGGTAACCACCCCTGGTGACCTGATACTTGCCGAGGCCCTGCTTAAATCTCGGGAAAAGGTTAAGCCTGCAGAAGCCTCATCGCAGCAATGAGGTGGCTACCCATCTTTTTGTTTGTCGTCGCAGGGCTGATACCCTTTTCGTCCCGGAGCCAGCGATACGATACTGCCAGTAAATTTAGCCAGGATATACAGTTAGACGCAGTGGTGGTGAAAAGCGGGTTTGATGTCAATGCTTTTATCAGGCGCGTGCGCACAGATACCACCTTCTACAAGGCATTTAAGAGTCTCCACTTTATAGCTTACAGCGCGGAGAATGATATTAGGATCTTCGGCAAAAGCAATGAAGTAACAGCATCGCTAAGTAGTAAAACAAAGCAGGAAATTACCGGACGCTGCCGCAGCACGAAAGTGCTGGAAGAGCATACTAGCGGCGACTTCTATACACGCGGTGGCGATTACAACTATTACACAGCTGCCTTATTTGCCCATTTGTTTTTTGCGCCCAAACCGGTTTGCAATGAGAGTGATATAGTGGCCGGTTCGCTTAGCGAAAGAGGGAGCGGTACCATGGCAAAAAGCGAGTACGAGCTAAAGCAACTCATCTTTAACCCTGGCGCCAAAGTAAGCGGCGTGCCCTTTATGGGCGACAGGGCTTCTATATTTGACGAAGACGAAGCCAGGAAATACGATTTTAAGATAACGATAGAAACCTACAATGGTGATGAGTGTTACGTATTCCGGATAACTCCCAAGGATAGTTATGAAAGCAAGACGCTATTTAATGAGCTCACCACCTGGTTCCGTAGGAGTGACTACAGTATTGTGGCCCGCAATTATTCGTTATCCTATCATACCCTCGTCTACGATTTTAATGTGCAGATGCAGGTACGCCTCACCCAGATAGGCAATAAACTATATCCCACGCACATTGGTTACAATGGCAATTGGCATGTGTTCACCAAAAAGAGGGAGCGGGCCAAATTTACAATAGATATAGTTTACTAAAGATCTGGATTCTTTTTAAACACTGCCTGATCTTCAAAATTGGTACTATCCTTGGTTTTTTTGGCCTATAGTAAAGGTCGTCGAATACCTTCTCATTGCCGGATAATTGTGTTAGAGCAATTAAAATTTATCAAGCCTTTTTTTAAAATCTTCGTTATCTTTTTCGTTTTTTTCTTTTTCGTTTTCTGATTTAATTGATGATACTAAGTAGTATAAATTTTTATTGTATATTGTAAAGTCAAATACAAATGATGCTTCACATTTATCTGAATAAAATTTGGAAAAGGAATAACTACAAAAAATCCTGTCATCTCTCCATATCGTGCGCTCTGTCATTTCTTGACGTTCATTAGCGGATCCGGAATAGTCATATCTGCATTTTATAGTCTTTGCGTAATTCGAAACTTTACCTTCACCGTATTTAGTTTTTAGTGCTTTAAGAAATTCTACTTCACCTTCATTTTCAATAGAATAAAGAGTGTCATTATAAAAATACAAGTTCCAATTTTTGATTGGGATAGATGAAATCTCCATTTCAGAAATGTAATAAACGTCAACACCAGGACAAACGGAAAACCTGCCATGAAAATTAGTTTCATTTTTTTTAGGCTTTGTTAAATGATATATTCGATGGTCATCACAGTAGTATGGAATAGCCGATTTGTCTCTCGGTTTGCCCAATACAGGATATAATGAATCTAATATTTC